>NZ_JBEXNT010000106.1:0-34174 GCF_040611255.1 Kitasatospora sp. NPDC002965
TCCGTCGCATCGACCTCCGGTGGAACCGCCGCGGGCCGCCACCGGCCGCGCCCCGGGCCGGGGAGCACGTGGCTCCCCGGCCCGGGCCGGTCACTCGCGCCGTACGGACTACGGCTTGGCCGCGCCCGCGGTCGCGCCCGTTCGCGCACCCGCTCCTGCGGCCGTTCCCGCAGCGGCCGTCGTGCCCGACACCGGGCCCGCCTTCGCCGAGACGGCGACGTAGTCGACCCGCATCGGGTGGCCAGGTTCCGTCGCCGGGCCGGGGGTGCCGCCGAAGGCGGCGGGGAGGTTGCCGCCGACGGCGACGTTCAGGATCAGGAACAGCCCGTGGTTGACGGCCCTGTCCCAGGTCGCGCGGTCCATCTGCGCGGCCGCCACCCGGTGGAACTCGCGGCCGTCGAGGTACCAGCGGACCTGTTCGGCGCCGGCCGTGAGGTCGACCTCGACCGCGTACCGGTGGAAGCCGGTGCGGCAGTCCGCGCCGCACGGCTGGTCGCCCGAGCCGAGACCCCGGGGTTCCTGGCAGGGTCCCCCGTCGAGGACACCGCAGTGCATCGTGCCGAAGACCGTGTCCCGGCCGTTGACCTGCTCCATCACGTCCAGCTCGCCGATGGCCGGCCAGCCGGTGTACCCGTTGCGCAGGTCGGCGCCGAGGGTCCAGAACGCGGGCCAGTACCCGGCGGCGGCGGGGCCGGTGACGTCGGGCAGGGCGAGCGAGGCCTCGATCCGCAGCACTCCGCCGGGCGGCGGCGCGAAGTCGGCGCGACGGGACTCGATCCGGCCCGAGGACCACCGGCCGTTCGCGTCCCGGGTGGGCACGATCTCCAGCGCGCCCTTGCCGTCGAGGCGCACGTTGTCGGTCGAGTCGGTCATCGTCTCGATCTCGCCGGTGCCCCACTGCGGGGCCGGGCAGCCGGGGTAGCAGGTGCCCAGGTCGTACTGCCAGTTGGCGGTGTCCGGGCGGCTGCCGGCCTGGCCGTCGAAGTCGTCCCGGAGCAGGTGGGTCCATCCGTCCGGGCCCACCGGGCCCACCGGGGTGCCCGGGCCGCCGGACCCGCCGGGAGCGGCGCCCCTGGCGGGCAGTGCGCCCGCCTCGACCAGCAGCCGCTCCAGTCGCGGAGTCAGGACGACCGCCGCGACGTTGGTCAGGTGCGTGTCGTCCCGGTAGAGCAGGATGCGCTCCAGGACGGCCGGGCAACTCCGCCCGTTGCCGGGGCAGATGACCGAGTTGACCTCGACCGACTGCACGCCGGGCAGCCGGCCGGCGGCGATCTCGTCGGCCAGCGGGTCGGCCCACAGGGCCCGGTCGCGGGAGAACTCGCAGGTGGCCGGGTCGTCGGTGTGGCCGGAGATGCAGGCCGGGACGTCGGTCCCGGGGATCGGGGTGTCGCGCAGGTAGACGATCGGCACGCCCAGCTCGCGCAGCGGCGTCAGGGTCTTCTCCCACCCCCGGAGCAGGAGTTGACGGTCGTCGGTGTAGCGGTTGAGGGTCGAGACGACGATCAGCCGGGGCTTGGGGCCCTCCTTGAGCCGGGCCAGGGCGTTGTCCCGCCAGGTGTCGCACTCCCGGTAGGGGCGACCCAACTGCGGGTTGATCACGTCGAGTTCCGGGAGCGGGCAGCCCTGCTTGACCAACTCCTCCAGCGCCCAGCGCCGTTCGGCGGCCATGGCGAGCAGCGCGGAGAACCACTGGCCGGCGTGCGAGTCGCCGAGCAGCACGATCCGGTCCGGGCTGTCCACCACGCCGAACCGGCAGTCGGGGCTGGTGGTGGCGGCCGGTGCCACCTCGCACTCGCCGTCCGGCGGGAAGTCCTTGCGGGCCTGGACGGCGTCCGGGACCACCGCCGGGCCGCCCTTCGGCGGGGCGGCGGTGCGCACCAGCAACGAGGTGCCGTCGGGCGAGCCGGGCGGCAGGCCCTGGAGGTCGACGGGAGAGGCGGGGCCGAGCAGGCGCAGCGTCCCGGTGCCGACGACCAGCGCCAGCATCACCGGGACGACGACCGCAGTGAGCCCCAACGAGAGCCCTCGGCGCGGGAGTTCGGAGACGGTCCGGCTGCGGCGGAGCGGCCGTTCGACCCAGCGCATGACGGCGGCGGCGGGCAGCGCGGCGGCGGCGGTGAGCGCCACCTTGACGGGCCAGCCGAGGGCGCCGAACTGCGCGCCGGCGAGGACCAGGACCGGCCAGTGCCAGAGGTAGAGGTTGTAGGAGAGCCGGCCGAGGGCGCGCGGCACGCGGGTGCCGAGCACCCGGTCCACGCCGAGGACGGCGGTGGCACCGGCCCGGTCGGGCGTCCCCGCCAGGATCACGGCGGCGGTGCCGAGGGTCGGGACGAGCGCGGCGACGCCCGGGTACGGGGTGGTGTGGTCGTACGCGAGCACGCAGCCGACGACGGCCAGCGCACCGCCCCACCCGACGAGCAGGCGCAACGACCGCGGCCCGCGCAGCAGGTGCCAGGGCAGCAGGGCGAGCAGGGCGCCGACCCCGAACTGCCAGACGCGGGAGGGCGTGCCGAGGTAGGCGAGCGAGACGGAGTCCTGCGTCCAGTGCAGCGAGAGCGCGAAGGAGCCGACGGTCAGGACGGCCGCGATCACGGCCGCCACGGGCCGGACCGACCGGCCGCGGCCGTCGGGGCGGCCCTTGCGGACCACCCGGAGCACCAGGTAGCAGGTGAGCGCGAGCAGCGGCCCCCAGAAGAGGTAGAACTGCTCCTCGACGGCGAGCGACCAGAAGTGCAGCAGCGGGCTCTCGTCGCGGCCGGCCGCCAGGTAGTCGGTCTGCTGGGCGACGAACCGCCAGTTGGCGACGGAGAGCGCCGCCGCGAGGACGTCGTGCTCCAGGTCGGCTCGGCGCAGCGGGACGGTGAGCCAGGCGCCGACCAGCGCGACCGCGGCGAGCACGATGGCGGCGGACGGCAGCAGGCGCCGGGCCCGGCGGGAGAAGAACTCCCCGAGCCGGATGCGGCCGTTGGTGACGGCCTCGCGCACCAGCAGGCCGGTGATCAGGTAGCCGGAGATGACCAGGAAGACGTCAACGCCGACGAAGCCGCCGGCCAGGCCGGGGACGGAGGCGTGGAAGGCGAGGACGGCGAGGACCGCGACCGCGCGCAGGCCCTCGATGTCGGGCCGGAAGCCCGGCCGGGGCGCCGGGCCCGGGGCATCGGAACCCCGGGAGACGGCGCCCCGGGAGACGGCCCCCGGGGCTCCGGCGCCGCCGGGCGGCGGGCCGGGAATGGTGTAGGCATCCGGACGGAGTTCCGGAACCGCGGGCGTTTCCATGGGTGGTGACGACCTTTCAACCCAGCCAGGGCAGCATCGGGCGTACCCAGCCGGAGGCGAGCAGAGCGGTGAGCACGAGCGTGGCGGTGGCGGCCAGCCCCTCCGGCCAGCGCCGGGGGAGCATGCCGACGCGGCTCGTGGGTGCGGACGACGCACTGCTTCGGGCGTCCCCCCTGATCTCGCCCACCAGGTCCCGGATCAGCGGTACGCCGATCTGCGCCTGGACCGCGAGGTACAGGCCGAGGCCCCAGTTGGGTTCCCATCCGTAGTGGGCGACGGCCAGGGCGAGCCCGGCCGCGCCGGCGCCGAGCGAGGCGATCAGCCAGGCCAGCGAGACCAGCACGACCTGCCTGGCCAGCCCGCCGGGCTTGGCCTTGCCCGCGCCGGTGGGTACCCAGGCGGCGCTGCGGCCGCGCAGGGTGTGCCAGAACGCGGCGCCGGCGGCGGCGCTCATCAGCACGTTGGAGCGGATCACCTCGATCCGCCAGCGGGTGCGGCTGACCCTGGGCAGCAGGACGTGCCAGAGCCAGAGCGGCGCGAGCATCGGCAGGACGTGCCAGGGCCGGATCTGGTCCGGGTACCAGAACATCATCACCAGCGGCGGCAGTGGCGCGACGAAGATGTTCACGGCGGCGGCGAGGTAGCCGACGATGCCCTCGTAGAAGCAGAGCCGCATCCGCCAGGGTGCGCCGATCCGCTTGAGTTCGGGCGAGCCGAGCAGGTGCAGGTTGCCCATCGCCCAGCGGTACTGCTGGTTGACGAAGGAGGCGAGGTTGTCGGGCGAGGTGCCCTTGGCGACCAGCACCGGCACGTAGAGGGTGCGGTAGCCCTTGGCGTACAGGCCGAGGCCGGTGAAGAGGTCCTCGCTGTGGTCGAGCCGGGCGAAGCCGCCGGCCGCGTCGATGGCGGCGCGCCGGTAGACGGCGTTGCTGCCGCAGCAGATGGCGGCGTCGCTGGCGTCCCGGGACGGCTGGATCCAGCGGAAGAACCACTCCTGCGCGGCGCCGGCGGAGCGCTGGATCCACCCCATCGTCTCGTCGGTGTCGAAGCACTGCGGGCTCTGGACGATGCCGGTCCGCGGGTCCGCGAAGTACGGGACGAGGTGGCGCAGGAAGTCGGGCCTGGGCGCGAAGTCCGCGTCCAGGATCGCGATGAACTCCGCCTTGCTGAGCGTGAGCGCGTGGTTGAGGTTGCCGGCCTTCTTGAGGTGGCCCCGGTCGGGGCGCACCACGTACTCGTAGCCGTGGGCGGCGGCGAGCGCGGCCACCTCGGGCCGGTCGCCGTCGTCGAGCACCCAGACGGTCAGCGCGCCGGGCCAGTCGACCGCGGAGACCGCCCGGTAGGCGTTCTCCAGGATGTCCAACGGCTCACCGCAGGTGGGCAGGTAGAGGTCGACGGTGGGCAGTTCGTCCGGGTCCCAGGCGTGCACGAGGACTTCGTGCGACTGCCGGGTGAGCCGACGGCTGCGCAGGCTGTTGAAGGAGGAGAGCACCAGCGCCACCACGTTCAGCGCCAGTACCGCGAGGAAGATCCAGAGTGCGGGCGTCCGCAGCGCGAACGTGAACATCGTCCCGGCCGTGAAGACGAACGCGGCCGAGGTGGCGACCAGCACCCAACGGCGCTGTGGTCCGAAGTACCAGTAGAGCTCCTGATCCGAAGGAGGTTGAGGAAGGTGCCCGACGGGCTCGGTAAGCCCCGTCCGAACAGGCGGAATCTCTTGGACAGTCATATGGCCCCCACAGCCGTGTTTCTGACAGCTCCACGGTCACAGTACCCCATTGGTATAGACCATTCGCCCACTCGTCCGACGGCCGGACCTCACCCCTGCCCCACTAGACCGACCAGCCCACCCCCGCCCGTAAAGCAGCAGGCCACAGTAGGGTTAACAGTCCTCCAACATCCCTGCGGACACGCCCTCGAAGGGCCGTTCGGGCAGGCCGGAAACCGCCCCACGCGCCTCTCACGGCCCCCTGCGACACACGATTGCCACAGACGCGGAACGCGTGTACACGGACACCGGACGGGCGCGGACCCACGGCCCGGGCGGGGCCCCGGCGGGCCCCGGCGGGGCGGCGAACGACAGTGGGGCGGCGACCGGAGAACCGGTCGCCGCCCCACGGGGGTCGTACTCGTCGATCAGACCGCCGGAGCGGGGAAGGTCGGGAACTCCACGCCGGAGACGTACTGGACGACCCGGATGACCTGGCAGGAGTAACCGAACTCGTTGTCGTACCACAGGTAGAGGATCGCGTTGTCGCCCTCGACCTTGGTGGCGCCGGCGTCGACGATCGAGGCGTGACGCGAGCCGATGAAGTCGTTCGACACCGCGTCGGGCGCGGTGGTGAAGTCGATCTGGCGCTTCAGCGACGAGGTCAGCGACACCTCGCGGAGGTACTCCAGGACCTCCTCGCGGCTGGTCTCGCGCGCCAGCTGCAGGTTGAGGATCGCGATCGAGACGTCCGGCACCGGCACGCGGATCGAGCTGCCGGTGATCTTCGCCTTGAGGTCCGGCAGCGCCTTGGCGACGGCGGAGGCGGCACCGGTCTCGGTGATCACCATGTTCAGCGGCGCCGAGCGGCCGCGGCGGTCGGCCTTGTGGTAGTTGTCCAGCAGGTTCTGGTCGTTGGTGAACGAGTGGACCGTCTCCACGTGGCCGCGCAGCACGCCGTACTCGTCGTCCATCGCCTTCAGCGGCGGCACGATCGCGTTGGTGGTGCAGGACGCGCAGGAGATGATCTGCTCGTCCGGCTTGACCGTGTCGTGGTTCACGCCGTGCACGATGTTGGGCACGTCGCCCTTGCCCGGGGCGGTCAGCACGACCTTGTCGATGCCGGGGCGGAGGTGCTTCGACAGGCCCTCGCGGTCGCGCCACTTGCCGGTGTTGTCGATCAGGATCGCGTCGTTGATCCCGTACGCCGTGTAGTCGACCTGGGACGGGTCGTCGGCGTAGATCACCTTGATCGCGTTGCCGTTGGCGACGATCGTGTCGTTCGCCTCGTCGACGGTGATGGTGCCCTGGAACTGGCCGTGGATCGAGTCGCGCCGCAGCAGCGAGGCGCGCTTCACGATGTCCTGGTCACCGCCCCGGCGGACGACGATCGCCTTCAGCCGCAGGCCGTTGCCGGAGGCCTTCTCGATCAGCAGGCGCGCCACCAGGCGGCCGATGCGGCCGAAGCCGTAGAGCACGACGTCGCGCGAGCCGAAGCGCTCGATCTTGTTGTCGCCGGTGGCACCGGCGACCGCCTCCGCGGTGAACTGCTCCACCGAGAGGCCGCGGCCGTCGGCGCGGTGGGTGGCGGCGAGCATACCGATGTCGATCTGGGAGGGGCCGAGATCGAGCGCGGTGAGCGCCTGGAGGAAGGGCAGCGTCTCGGTGACCGAGAGCTCCTCGCCGGCTATCTGGCGGGCGAACCGGTGGGTCTTGAGGATGCTGACCACCGACTTGTTCACCAGGGAGCGGCTGTGCAGCAGGACTGTGACGTCCCGCTCCCGGTGCAGTCGGCCGATGATCGGAATCATCGACTCCGCGATCTCCTCGCGGTTTTTCCAGTCCGTGAACACGTCGTCGTTGACAGTCACAAGTCCATCTTTCGAGCTAGGAGGGTGTTCACATGCTAGCTCCGGCCCCGCCCGGTCAACGAAACGGGCCCCGGGGGCCCCTTCCGCCCCACCCTCCCCACCCGCACCCGGAGCCCCCCGAAACCCACCCGCAGCACCGGCCGGAACACCCGCGGCGCCACCCCCGGGAGCGACTTCCGGGCACCGTCCGGGCGCCTCCCGGAGCGCACCTCCGGAGCCGCCCCCGGCGGTCGACCGGACTAGCCGGACGGCACAATCGCTGTCATGCAGCACATCTTCGTCATCGGCATCGGTGCGGGCGACCCCGACCACCTGACCCTCCAGGCCGCCAAGGCCCTGGCCCGCACCGACGTCTTCTTCATCCTCGACAAGAACGAGGAACGGCAGGACATGATCCGGCTGCGCCGGCAGATCCTCGCCGAGCACGGCCGGCCCGGCCACCGCGTGGTCGGCGTCTCGGACGCGGAGCGGGACCGCACCACCCCCGCGTACGCGGCGGCCGTGGAGGACTGGCGCAGCCGCCGGGCCGACCTGGTCGAGCGGCTGGTCGCCGAGCACCTCGGCCCGGACGAGACCGGCGCGTTCCTGGTCTGGGGCGATCCGAGCCTCTACGACAGCGTCATCGCCGTGATCGACGAGGTCCTCGCCCGCGGCGGCGCGGCGTTCGGCTACGAGGTGGTCCCGGGGATCAGCAGCGTCTCGGCACTCGCCGCCCGGCACCGCACCACGCTGACCCGGGTCGGCCGCCCGGTGCAGATCACCACCGGCCGCCGGCTCGCCGAGGGCTTCCCGGAGGGCGTGGACGACGTGGTGGTGATGCTCGACGGGCGCGCCGCCTTCACCGCGATCGATCCCGAGGGGCTGGAGGTCTTCTACGGCGCCTACCTCGGCACGCCCGACGAGATCCTCGCCGCCGGTCCGCTCGCGGAGACCGCCCCGCGGATCAGCGAGCTGCGCGAGGAGGCCCGGGCGCGCAAGGGATGGATCATGGACACCTACCTGCTCCGCCGCTCGGAGGGCTGACGCCCGGGAGAGCTGACGTTCGGTCACGCGCCGTCCCCGCCAAGGCGGGGGCGGCGCATTCGTGTGTGCGAAGGATCCTTCGGCACGGGTCGGACGGGAAACTCTTGACGTTTGTTGACTGCGAGTAGGTAAGGTTAGCCTCACTTCATATACAGCGTCCAACAGGAGCTGCAGATGGCCCACCGACCATGCCGTCCGGGCCTCCCTGTCCAGCCCTGTCCGGACCAGGCCCACCCCCGTCGTGCCGGCCCGGACGGTCCCGGCCCCCACCGCAGCGGCTCAGCCCGTCGCGGTGGCACCACCCGTCACGGCCGCGAGGCCCGTCGCTGCGGAACCACCCGTCGCGACGGCACAGCGCGGACCGGTCCCGCCCCCGGGCGGCACGGTCCGGCTCGGGCGGGTGTGGGCGGCACCCGCCACCGCCGCCGCCACCCTCCCGGAGGGACCGCTCCCTTGACGATCCCGCAGACAGCCCCGCACGCCGCACCGGTCGGACGCACCGCGCCGACCCCGACGCGCACCGGGCCACGCACCTCCGCCCCGACCCCGACGCGGGACTCCTCGCCGACCGCACCGCCCGCCACCGCCGGAAGCGCGCGGCGATGACCCGGACCGCCCAACGGCTGCTCCGTCTCATCACCGGCCCCACGCCGCCGCCGTTCGCCCTGGTGCACCGCCCCGCAACCACCGGCCCGGGCATCCTCGACGTGCTGACCGGCACGGTGAGCCGCCCGGCCCGGATCGGCGACCTGCCGGTGCCGGACGCCGACGCGCCCGGCCGCCACCAGGTCCTCGCGCTCCTCCCCCACCGGCTTCCCGCCGGCCCCGGCGGGACGGCCTCCGACGACGGCGACGCCCTGACCGCGCTCCGCGTCACCGAGCAGGCCCTCGCACCGGTCGCCGAGGTGCTCGGACTACTGCCCGGCACGCCGGTCGGCCTCACCGGAGCGGGCGCCGAGCCCGACGACGAGGACCCGGCGCCCCTGCGACGGACCGACGCCGGGCGATCCTTCTCGGTCACCGTCACCGACTGGTCGCCCTCCACCGCGCTCGCCCTCTTCCGGCGCCTGCTCGGTCAACAGCCCGGTGCGTACTGGACGTTCGTCCTGCACACCGGCGACCGCGTCCTCCTCGGCGCCTCGCCCCGGCGCCATGTCGGCCTCGACCGCGGCACCATCGCGCTGAACCCGGCCGGCGGTACCTACCGCTACCCGCCCGGCGGGCCGACCACCGAAGGCGTCGTCGCCTTCCTGACCGGCGCGGAGGAGGCCGCCCGGCTCTACCGCGCGGTCGACGAGGGTCTCGGAACGGCGGGCCGGCTCTGTGCGGCCGGCGGCCGGATCACCGGCCCCCGGCTGCGGACCATGCCCCACCTCGCCCACACCGAGTACCAGGTCGAGGGCCGGACCACCCGCGACGTGCGGACGATCCTGCACGAGACCCGGCCGCCCACGCCCGCCGTCCGCACCTTCCCGGACGACGCGGGCGGCCCGAGCGGACCGGACGGGCTCGGCGGCCCGGGCCACCACCCCGGCGTGATCGCGCTGATCGGCCGGGACGGACGCGGCCGCCAGGCCCTGGACTCCGCCGTCCTCGCCCGGACCGCCGAGGTCGACGCGACCGGGCGGCTGCGGATCCGCGTCGATCCGGCCCACGTCCGCGGGTCGGCCCCGGCAGCGGCGGCCGCCTGGACGCGGATCGAGGCCGCCGACCTGCTCTCGGCCCTGCGGACCGTCGCGCCCGCTCCGGGGGCGCGCGCTCCGGAACCCTCCGACCTCGGCTCGCAAACGGCGGTCCGCCGGGCCCTCGCCGCCCGGCACGAACCGGTCGCCGCGTTCTGGCAGGCGGAACCGGAGGAACGGGCGCAGCCGATGCCCGCGCTCGAAGGGCGCCGGGTCCTCGTCCTGGACCCCGGGGACACCTTCACCGCCCTGGGCCGGCAGATGCTCACGGCCCTCGGCGCCACCGTCGAGGTCAGCCGGTTCGGCGATCCGCACGGCTCCGACGCACACCCCCGCCACCCGTTCCGCCCCGACGGGCCCCGCCTGCCCGGACCCGGACTCCCGGGCCGCGGGCCGGAAGGGCTGGGGCCGGAAGGGCTCGGGCCGCAGGAGCACGCGGCGGGGAGGCACCACCCGGAGCGGCACCTGCCGGACGGGTTCGGGCTGCCCGGGTCCGGCTTCGACGGGTACGACCTGGTCATGATCGGCCCGGGCCCCGGCGACCCCCGGCAGAGCAGCAACCCGGGGATCGCCCACCTCCGCGGCGCCGTCGCCATGCTGCTCTCGAACGGCACCCCGTTCCTGGCGGTCGGGCTCGGCCACCAGGTGCTCTGCACCCTGCTCGGCCTGGCGGTCGTCCGCAGACCCGCGCCGCAGCGGGGCGTGCGGCGCACCATCGACCTGTTCGGCCGGACCAGGACGGTGGGTTTCCACAACACCTTCGCCGCCCGCTGCGACAACGAGGACTTCCCCTCCATCTGGCGGCCCGGCACCGTCCTGGTCTCCCGCGACGACGCCGACGGCGAGGTCCACGCCCTGCGCGGACCGGACTTCGCCTCCGTGCAGTTCCACCCGGCGTCCGTCCTCACCCGCAACGGCCCCGCGCTCCTCGGCGGCCTCCTCGCCGATCTGCTGACGGCGCCGGTCGGGACGTCCTGAGGCGGGCCGGGAGGCGACCGGCGGCGGCCGGAGCGCGTCCCCCGGACCGGTCGCGGTCCACCTTCCGGAGCGGTCACGGTCCGCCTGCCGGGACGGCCCGGCAGGCCCCCGCGGCGCTCCCCCGGGCGCGCCCACGACCCGTGATGGACCGGGCCGGGGAGCCGCCCCGGAGACCGAGAACACCAGGTCGCGGGGGGCGCGGCGGGCGGTGCGGCGAGCCCCCGAGCGCACCGTGCGACCACTCGCCAGACTCTCCGGGGCTGAACTAGGGTCGCCGTATGATCCGGTCCCCCCGCAGACGCTCCCGCATGGCCGAGGGCCTCCCGCCCATCACCGCGGAGAAGATCGTCGCCACGGCTCTGGAGCTGACCAGGGCGCACGGGCTGGACACCTGGTCGATCCGCCGGCTGTCGGGGGCCCTCGACGTCTGGCCGGGCGTGATCTACCACCACGTCGGCGACCGGGACGCCGTGGTGGCGGAGGTCACCGGCGCCGTGGTCGCCGCCCTGCCCGTCCCGGACCCGAGCCTCCCCTGGCGGCAGTGGTTCACCGAGCTCCTGCTCGACGGACGGACGGTGATGCGGCAGTATCCGGGCGTCGCCCGACGGATGTGCCTCGTCGGCCCGACCGCGCCGGCCGCCCTGCCCGCCGTCGAGACCGGCGTGCAGATCCTGGAGAGCGCCGGGTTCGGCGCGGACGCCGCCCTGGTCTACCGCTACCTGTTCAACAGCGCCTTCCTGCTGGTCGCCGCCGAGGACGACCGCGCCGCGGCCCCCGCCGCCCCCGCCGCCCGGGAACGCGCGCCCCACCAGCAGACTTCCGACGAGGCCGCGACCGCGTTCTACGCGTTCACGGTCGCCCGGGCCCTCGACGGCGCCGAGGCCCTCCTCGGCCGCGGCACGCACCGGACGCGCTGAACGCTCCGAACACACCGAACGCGCCGAACGCACCGGGGGCCGATCCGGGCCCCTCGACAAGCCGCCCGGTAAGCCGAGTTACCGCCCCGGACCGGTCCGCGCCGACGCTCAGTCCAGACCGCCCGGCCCCTGCGCCGCCGAGGTGTCGGCGACCGGATGGCGAACGTCCTCGACGTACTGCCGCGCCCGCGCCCGGACGCCCTCGGGAAGCTGCCCCCGGGCCAGGTCCTCCAGCGTGACGTGCTCCAGGACCTGCCGCAGGCTGACCCGCACCGCCCGCCAGACGTCCGGCAGTTGAGCCGCCGCGCCCGGGTAGTCGAGGCCCGTGAGGCTGAGGTCCCGGACATTGGCGAGCGAGCCGTCCACGGCCCTGATGACGTCCGCGAGAGTGATCTCCGCGGCGGGTCGGGCCAGGGCGTAGCCGCCCTCGGGGCCCCGCACGCTGCGCACCAGCCGGTGCTGACGCAGCTCGCGCAGGATCGAGAGGAGGAACCGCAGCGGAATGTCCTGGGCACCCGACAGGTACTCCGCCTTCGTCGGGCCGGCGGGCCGGAGGGCCAGCTCCGCCATGGCCCGTACCGCGTAGTCCGCCCTGGCCGAGATCCGCATGGGTCCAATCTCTCACGCCGCCCCCTCGGTCACACCACCGCTCCGGGCACGATCCGATCACCACGCGACCCACACACCTCGGACACCTGATCAGACGCCCCCGTCACTCCACTTCCATATAGTGCATCGAGTTAGTGGACAACATCGCTCGCTGGAGAAACCGATGTCCCTGCCGACACACCAGTCCCACCCGACCCGGCACACCGTGGCGGTCGTCGGGGCCGGCGCCGCCGGCGCGCTCGTGGCGATCCACCTGTGCGAGGCCGCCCTCCGCCGGAACACCCCCTTAACCCTCCTCCTCGTCGACCCCGCCCTCGCTCCCGGCTCGGGCTCGGCCCCGGGAGCGGGCACCGCGTACGCCACCCGGGACCGCCGACACCGGCTGAACGTCCCTGCGGGGGGCATGAGTTGCTACCCCGAGGACGACACCCACTTCGTCCGCTGGCTGGTCCGCCACGCGGACGCCCGCACCACCGCCGCCGACTTCGTCCCCCGCGGGCTCTTCGGCTCGTACCTCGCCGACGCCCTCACCGACGCCTCGGCCCGGGCCCGCGCCCTGGTCACGGTGCACCGGGTCGCGGCCACCGTGACCGGCCTCGCCCGGCAGCGCGGCCGGACGGTGCTCACCTTCGCCGACGGCGCCGAACTCACGGCCGACAGCTGCGTCCTGGCCACCGGTCCGCTCCGCTCGCGGCAGTCCTGGGCACCCCCCGGGCTCCGCGACTCCGCCCGGTTCGTCCCGGATCCCTGGGCACCGGACGCCCTCGCCGGGCCGCTCGCGTCCGACGGCGACGTCCTGCTCGTCGGCACCGGGCTGACCGCCGTCGACGTGGCGCTCACCCTCGACCGTCCGGGCCGCACCCTCCACGCCGTGTCCCGCGGCGGCGACCTGCCCAGCCCGCACGCCGTGGCACCCCTCGCCGCCGTCCCGCCTGCCGAGCCGCTGGACGGGCTCGCCCTCGCCGACCTGCGGCGTGCCGTCCAGCGGCACGTCCGCCGCACCGTCCGCACGCACGGGGACTGGCGGCCGGCCCTCGACGGTCTGCGCCCGCTGACCGCGCGGCTCTGGTCGGCCCTCTCCGTCGAGGAGCGCGCCGAGTTCCTCGCCCGCGACCGCTCCCGGTGGAACACCCGCCGGCACCGGATGGCGCCCGCGACCGCCGAGGCCCTCGCCCGGCTCCGGGAGGCCGGCCGGTTCCGGCCCGCCGCCGGGCAGGTGGCAGCCGTCCGGGAGGACGAGCCCGGGGGCACCGGGCTCGTCGTCACCCTGGTCGACGGCCGCACCCTGCGGGTCCGCTGGGTGGTGGACTGTACCGGGCCGGCGACCGATCCGGCCCGCTCCCCCGACACCCTGCACACCGGCCTCCTGGACGCCGGCCTCGCCCGCACCGGCCCGCTGGGCATGGGGTACGCGACGGACCCGGACGGACGGCTCCTCGGCGCCGGCTCCTCGGCGCCCGCACCCCTGTGGACGCTCGGCGCCCACCGCCGCGGCGAACTCTGGGAGACCACGGCGGTACCCGAGATCCGGGCGCAGGCCGCGCGCATCGCGGACGTCCTGCTGACCCGGGCCGCCGCTCCCCGGACCCGCCCCGCAGGCGTCCGGCCCACGGACCCGATGGGGCTTCCGCTCAGCACCGACCCGGCGGCGGCCGCGGCCTACCGCACGGCCCTGGACCTCCTCATGGCGGTCCGGGCCGGCGCCGACGAGGCACTGCACCGGGCCCTCGAACTCGACCCGGGTTTCGCCCTCGCGCACGCCGCACTGGCCGCGCTCGGCCATGAGGGCGGTGCCACCGCGGACGTCCCCCGCGCGCTCGCCGACGCCCGCAGCGCGGTCCGCGAGCGCGGCGACGAACGGGAACGCTCACTGGTCGAGGTCGTGGCCCACCGGGTCCGCGGCACCGGCGGGGACGCCGCGCTGCTGCGCCACCTCGCCGATCACCCCCGGGACGTGCTCGCACTCGGCATGGCCGTCCCCACCATCGCCTTCTCGGGCGTGACGGACCTTCAGGACTACGCGTACCGGCTGGTCGGGCGCATCGCTCCGGAGCACGACGGCCACTGGTTCCACACCTCGCTGCTCGCCTTCATCCGGCAGGAGCAGGGCGACTTCGCGGCCGCCGAGCAGCTCGCCGACCGGGCCCTCGGCGTCGAACCGGCCGCCGGCCACGCCGTGCACGCCCTCACCCACGTCCACTACGAACGCGGGAACCACGAGGAGGGACGCCGCTGGCTCGACGCGTGGATCGACCGCCACGGCCTGGGCACCGCGCACCACGCCCACTTCTCCTGGCACGCGGGCCTGCACGAACTGGCCCTCGACGACGCGTCCGCCGTCCGGGAGCGCTGGTACTCCCAGCTGTCGCCGTCCCGGGTGAACGGCGTCCGGGCGCTCGTCGACTCCGCCTCGTTCCTGTGGCGGGCCCGACTGGCCGACCGGTGGCACGGCGCGACGCCCGTCACCGCGGTGCTGGACTCGATCGGCCGCGAGTCCCTGGAACGGCCCGCGACGGCCTTCGTCGCCCTGCACAGCGCGATGGCTCTCGCGTCCGCGGGCGACCTGGTCGGGCTGCACCGCCTCCGGCGGCACGCGGCGTGGCACACCGACCCCGTGCAGCACGAGGTCATCGCGCCGCTCTGCGACGCCATGACGGCCGTCGTGGAGGAGCGCTGGGGCGACGCCGCGGACACGCTGACCGCCCTGCGGCCGACGCTGCGCCGGGCCGGCGGGAGCGCCGCCCAGCGCGAGGTGGTCGAGGAGACGCTGATCCACGCGCTGACCGCCGCCGGCCGCTACGCCGACGCGGAGCGGCTGCTGCGGACCCGACTCGACCGCCGCCCCTCCCCGCTCGACCGGCGCCGGGTCCGGTCGCTGCCCCGGCACCTCCCGACGGCCTGACCGCCGCGGGCCCGACCAGGGCCACCGGCCACCGGCCACCGCCGGCCTGTCCCCCGCGCCGACCTCACGCGCCCGGGGACAGGCCGGCGGTGGTCGTCAACCGTCCTTGGGTGCGGGGGATTTCACGGAACCCGGGCCGGTGTCGTCGCGGCACTTCCGGTGGCGTTTCCCCCACCGCGAACGGCATTCCGTGGGCGCCTCCGCACGACGGGACCGCGGTCCCCCCAATTCACCGCCGGCGAACGGGCGTCAGTAATTCCGCTCATCATCGTCACCCCCCGTGATCGAAATCCGGGTCGGCCTCCGACCGCGTCAAGAAGGGGCGTTCGGCGCCGAACCGGCTCGGAGCCTATGCGGCCGACCGCAAGATCGTCAACGGCCTTTCCGGGAGCCCGGATCCCGCGAATCGGACCAATGGGTGGAACCTTCGCAAGAGCACGGACAGCGGGACAGCTTCCCAGGTCAGGGGGGCTGGGATAGTGTGCGGCCGACGGGCCGGCCCAGGGGGGCCGGAGCCCGTCGGGCCGCTGCGCCCAGGGGGTTCCGGGCCGCGCCACGTCTCCGCGCCACGCCTGATCCGACGTCATCCGGTCCGGTGCGGGCCGGGATCGCCGATGCGCACCGGCTGTCACTCCAGTCACATTCCGCAGGCCAGCGCTCTATGCCGTGTACCTGACATGCTTATACTGGCGCTGCCTCACCAAGGGACTGCTTCCACGCGCCCCGAGGTCCACCACCGCCGCCGCGGCACCCTGCCCGCGAGGCGGCAGCGCGCTCCCCCCACCCGTGTGCGGGGGACACCGACCGGTGGCCGTCCTCCGCACGGCCGCCCGGAGAATCTGCACGTCCGTTTCGTCGTGACGAAGTTTGGAGAAATCACCATGACCTCACGTCAGGAGATCACGGATTCCGTGGTACTTCGTCTTCGCCAGACCCTCCCCGCCCTCGGCGAGGACGGCGTGAACGAGGACAAGGACCTGCGCGACTACCCGGAGTTCGACTCGCTCGGAATTCTGGAGGTCCTGGTCTGGCTGGAGGGCGAATTCGCCGTCTCCATTCCCGACGAGGAACTGAGCGTGGACAACTTCAACACCATCGGGAAGATCGTCGACTACGTCGTCGCCCAGGGCTAGGGCTCTCGTCACCGGAGTCGGACGATGGAGATCTTCACCCTGCCGGACCTGCTCACGGTCCGCGCGGCGACCCATGGCGCCAACCCGGCCGTGAGCCGGCACGGCGAGATGCTGAGCTACCGCGAACTACTCTCCTTGACTGAGGAGTTCGCCGACGCCCTGGCCGCGAACGCGGTCGGGCCGGGCGACCGGGTCGCCGTCCTCCTGCCCAACTCGGTGCAGTGCCTCGGATGGTTCTTCGGGGCACTGCGGCTGGGCGCGGTCGCGGTGGTCGTCAACGAGTCGCTGAAGCCGCAGCAGGTCGAGCACATCGTCCGGCACAGCGGTGCGGCCGTGGTGGTGACCGACCGGCGGCACCGCCCGCTGGTGGGCGACCTCGGCGTGCCCGTGCTCGACGCGGCGGACGCCGCCCCGCGCGGCGGCACCGGCGACCCGGCCAGGACACCCGGCACCGCCGCGGGGACCGTCGGCACGGGGACAGCCTGCGCGGGGGCGGGCCGCACGGGGCCGATCAGCGGGGACCTCGCCGCCCTGATCTACACCTCCGGCTCCACCGGCCGGCCCAAGGGCGTCATGGTCACCCACGCCAACCTGGTCGCGGGGGCCCGGATCGTCTCGACGTACCTGCGCCTCACGGAGGCGGACCGCACCCTCTCCCTCCTGCCGTGGAGCTTCGACGCCGGCCTCAACCAGGTGCTGGCGACGTTCTGGGCCGGTGGCACGCTGGTCATCGGCGGCCCGGCCTTCGCACCCAGGGTCTGCCGGGAGCTGGCCGCCGAGCGGATCACCGGCCTCGCCGGGGTTCCGCCGCTCTGGGAGCTGCTGGTGAACCGGCCGTCACCGTTCCTCGGCCTCGACCTGCCCGAACTGCGCTACGTCACCAACACCGGCGGCGCGCTGCGGGCCGACACCGTCGCCCGGATCAGGGACGCCCACCCCGGCACCGAGGTCTACCTGATGTACGGGCTCACCGAGGCGTTCCGCTCCACCTACCTGCCTCCCGACCTGGTCGACAGCCGCCCGGGGTCGATGGGCCGGGCGATCCCGGACACCGAGATCCTGGTGCTCGACGAGCACGGGCGCCGCTGCGCGCCCGGCCAGGTGGGCGAACTCGTCCACCGGGGGCCGACCGTCGCCGCGGGCTACTGGCGCGACCCGGACGCGACCGCGCGGGTGTTCCGGCCGTACCCGTTCGCCCCGGGCGGGGCGGTCGCGGAGCGGGTGGTCCACTCGGGCGACTACGTCCGCTGCGACGAGCAGGGGTTCCTCAGCTACCTCGGGCGGCGCGACGAGCAGTTCAAGTCCCGTGGCTTCCGGGTCAATCCGACCGAGATCGAGGCCGGACTGCTCGCCTCCGGCCTGCTCACGGAGGCGGTCGTCTTCGCGGACCGCCCCGGCCTGTCCGCCGACCCGGCCGACGGGACGGACGCCGATCCCGTCGTCGTCGCCGTCGTGGTGCCCGCCGACCCGGCCGGCTTCGCCCTCGACCTGCTGGAGGAGCACATCGCCGCACACCTGCCGCTCTACCAGCGGCCCGGTCGCCTCCGGGTGCTGCCGACGCTGCCCCGCACCTCCTCGGGCAAGGCGGACCGTGCCCGGGTCAAGGCCGAGTACGGCGCCCGGCCCGCCGCCGAGGCACCGCAGGAGGCCGCCCGTGCGACCCGCTGACACCACGGCGCCCACCGAGCCCACCGAGCCCACCGCGCCGACCGAGCCCACCGGCGTCACGGCACCCGCCGGGCCCGTCGGCGTCACGGCACCCGCCGACGAGGAGGCCCGGCTCGCCGCTCCGCTGGAGCGGTTCGCCGCCCTGCACGCGGCGACGCTGCGCGGATCACGCGGCGGTGTCGTCGACCTCTCCTACCCCAACCCCCTGGTCCACCGCGACCCGCGCGGATTCGACCTGCTGCGCACTCTGACCGCCTCGGTCGGGCAGAGCGAGCTCCAGTACACGCCGTTCGGCGGCGGCACGCTCGCCCGGCGCCGAACCGCCGCCGCGCTCTCGCGCCGGCTGGGCCTGCGGCTGGGTCACCGCGACCTCCTGCTGACCCCGGGCGCGACCGCCGCGCTGAACACCGCCCTGGCCGCCCTCTTCGAACCCGGGGAGGAGGTACTGGTCGTCACGCCGTGCTGGATGGACTACTTCCTCTACGCGCACCGGCTGGGCCTGCGGGCCCGCCCGGTGCCCTCGGGCGCCGGCAAGCGGCTGGACCTGACCGCGCTCGCCGCGGCGATCGGTCCCGACACCGCGGGCGTGATCATCAGTCAGCCGGTCTGCCCGACCGGGGTGCTGCACGACGCGGACGAGCTGACCGGACTGGCGGACACCCTGCGCGCCGCCGCCACCCGTTTCGGCCGCGCGCCCGTGCTGATCAGCGACGAGGTGCACCGCGACCAGAACTGGGGCGGGGCACCCTTCACCAGCCCGATGCAGGTGTACCCGGACACGGTCAGCGTGTACTCGTACGGCAAGGCGTGGTCCCTCCAGGGGCAGCGCACCGGCTACCTCGCCCTCGGGCCGGGCCTGCGCCGGCGGGAGGAGACGCGGGTGCGCGCAGAGCGGGCCCTGCGCTCGATGGGCCACTGCGCCCCGACCGCACTGATGCAGCGGCTCGTGCTGGAGCTGGCCGATCTCGACCCCGACTGCGGGGACCTGCGCGCCGACCAGGTGCGGCTGCGCGCGCTGATGACCGACCTCGGCTACCGCGTGGTCGGCGGCGGGGCCACCGGCTTCCTGTACGCCGAGTGCCCGTACGGGCTGGGCGGCTGGGAGTTCGTGGAACTGCTCGCCGCGCACGGCCTGATCGCCATGCCGTCGGAGCTCTTCCACGAGGAGGGCCACTTCCGGGTGGCCCTCAACACGGGGCCGGACCGGTTCGACGACGTCGGGCGGCGGTTGCGCGCGGCCTTCGAGGAGGCTCGCGAGCGGGGCCGGCCGCACACGAATTCCAGCTGAGCAGAAGGGTGGAGACCATGGAGAACACCATGTCCGGCATTTCGGCCGGCGATGTCGCGGACATCGCGGAAATCACGGGGACTGCGGCGATCGCGGAAATCCTGGAGCGTTTCGTCCGGACCGAGGGGCGGGTCGACGACGGTGACCCGGAATTCACCCGGCAGATCGACCTCTTCGATTCCGGATACCTGGATTCGCTGGGGACCCTGCACCTCATCCAGCACATCGAGGAGCGGTTCCGGTTCGAGCTCGGCGACGACGCCCTCGGCGACCCGTCGTTCGGCAGCATCGACGGGATCAGCTCGATCGTCGCCGCCGCGCTGACGGCGGCCGGCTCGCGGGAGCGCTGAGCGGTGGACCTCGGCCTCTTCTACTTCGCGGACGACGCCGCAGCCCCGGACGCCGCGGCTCCGAACACCGCAGCCCCGAACACCGCCGCCCCGGGCGGCAGGGCCCCCCACGGTGACGCCCCGGACGGCACCGCCCCCCGCGGCGGCGTCACGGACCGCTACCGCCTGCTCCTGGAGGGCGCCCGGTTCGCGGACCGCGCCGGTTTCGCCGCCGTCTGGACGCCCGAACGGCACTTCCACCGCTTCGGCGGCCTCTACCCCAACCCCGCGGTCACCGGCGCCGCCATCGCCGCGTGCACCGAGCGGATCGCGATCCGCGCGGGCAGTGTCGTCGCCCCGCTGCACCACGTGCTGCGCATCGCCGAGGAGTGGGCGGTGGTGGACGGCCTGTCCGGCGGACGGGCCGGCCTCTCGCTGGCCTCCGGCTGGAACCCGGCCGACTTCGTCCTGCGCCCCGAGGGGTTCGAGGGGCGCGACCGCGCGGCGGTCGAGGCCGTCGACACGCTGCGCCGGCTCTGGCGCGGCGAGCCGCTGCCGGCCGCCACCGCCGACGGGCCCGAGGGCCCGCGGATCTTCCCCCTGCCCGTCAACGGCCCGCTGCCGATGTGGCTGACCAGCGCGGGGAACCCCGGGACCTTCCGGGCCGCCGGACGCGCGGGCGTCGGTGTGCTGACCCACCTGGCCAACCAGGACCTCGCCGGGCTCGCCCTGCGGACGGCCGAGTACCGGCACGAGTACGCCGCCGCCGGGCACCCGGGGCGGGGCAGGGTGGTGCTGATGGTCCACACCCTCCTGGGCGAGGACCGGGCCGAGGTCGAGGCGCGGGCCCGCGGGCCGCTGGAGGACTACCTGGTCAGCGCCATGACCCTGTTCGGCCCCAAGGAGAGCGCCGGGTGGAGCCCGGCCCGCACCCGGGCCGTCGTCCGGCCCGCCCTGCGGCGCTACCTGCACCAGGGGTGCGGTCTGTTCGGGACGGTCGCCCGGGCCGAGGAACTGGTCGAGGAGTACCGGCGGGCCGGTGTCGACGAGCTCGCCTGCCTGGTCGACTTCGGGGTGCCCGCGGCGGAGGTGCTGGACGGCCTGGAGCACCTCGCCGAGCTCGGCCGCCGGGTGGCCCGCCCGGCTCCCGGACGGGGCGCCACGGTCCCGGACGCCGGGCCGCGCCCCGCTCCGGGAGCGGTACCGGCGCATTCTTCGAGCCCACTCCCGGAAAAGGCTGTTCAGAGCCCCTGATCTCTTGTACCGTACATGATCAACGGCATTGCGCCGACCCTTCTCGTGAATGCGCGAATTCTCCGGCCGGCGCCATCCACCCGGCCCCGCGGGATTGCGGCCGACAACCACGGGCGAAGACCTTCCTGACCACATCATCACGCCGGGGGAATACGTGGGAACCGATTCTGCGCGCTATCCGCTGTGGGAGCTCCTGGAGCGCCCCAGCACGTTCGGGAGGGCGTCCCACACGGCGGTCCGCGCCGAGGGCACCCGGGTGCTCTTCGCCGACGGGCAGTGGCGCCAGTGCGCCACCAGCGGCCTGTGGAACGTCAACCTCGGCTACGGCAACCCCCGGATCGCCGACGCCGTCCGGACCGCGTTGATCGAGACGTCGTACTTCTCGCTGTTCCGCGCCGGGCACGAGCCCGCCGTCGCTGCCTCCCGGGCCCTGCTCGACGTCTGCGGCCCCGAGCACTTCGGCCGGGTGCTCCACTCCACCTCGGGCAGCGCCGCCAACGACCTGACCATGAAGCTGGCGCGCCAGTACTGGTCGCTGCACCGGCAGTTCCGCCGCCGGGTCGTCGTCGGCCTCAAGGGCAGCTACCACGGCCTCACCTACGGCAGTCACGCCCTGACCGGCATGTCGCTCGGCCAGAGCTACTACAGCGTCGACCAGCGGCTCATCCGGCACGTCAGCCACGAGGACCCGGCCGAGCTGGAGGAGCTGCTTCGCACGGAGGGCGACAGCATCGCCGCCGTCGTGGTCGAGCCGGTCCTCGGCACCGGCGCGCTCCCGCTGCCCGACACCATGCTGGCCGCCCTCGCCCGGCTGCGCCGCGAGTACGGCTTCCTGCTGGTGGCCGACGAGGTCGCCACCGGGTTCGGCCGCACCGGCTCCTACTTCGCCTCGCAGAACTGGCCGGAGCCGCCCGACGTCCTGCTGGCCTCCAAGGGCCTCACCAACGGCACCTGCGCCGCCGCCGCGGTCGTCGTCTCGCACGCGATCTGCGACGTCTTCGACCGGGCCGACTCCGCCCTCACCCACGCCGAGACGCAGGCCGGGGCTCCCCCGACCTGCGCCGCGATGCTGGCGACCATCGACGAGATGGCACGCCTCGACGCGGTCGGCCGGGCCGGCCGGGTCTCCGCGAAGCTCGACGGCCTCCTCGCCGAACTGACCGCGCACCCGCTGGTCGCCGACGACAACGGCCTCGGCTGCTTCCGGGCCCTGCGGCTGAGTGCCGACGGCGCCGACCTGTCCGAGTCGGTCCTCGGCCGGGTCGTCGACGAGATCCGGCAGGCCGGCGCGCTGGTGTCGGCCGGCCCGAGCCGGATCCAGCTGGCCCCGGCCCTGGTGTACCGGGACGAGGACGTGGAGTCGCTGGCCGCGGCCCTGCGCACCGGTCTCGACCGGGCCGCCGAGTGGCTGCTCGCCCCGGCGGCCCGCCCGTGACCGCCGAGACGATCGACGCCGCCACCGCCGTCGGCTGGTCCTTCCCCGTACCGCGCAGCGACCCCCGCGACCCGCCGGCCGCGTACCGCACCGCCGAGGGCGAGCCGGTCCGGCGGGTGCCGCTCAGCTACGGCGGCGAGGCCTGGCTGGTGACCGACTTCCGGACGGCCCGCGCCGTCCTCGCCGACCACCGGGGCTTCAGCTCGGACTCCACCCTGCCCGGCTACCCGGCCTTCCCGCTCTCCTCCAAGCGGCCGATCCCCGGCCACTTCCTGTCCATGGACCCGCCGCAGCACACCCGGCTGCGGCAGCTGGTCGCGGCGGAGTTCAGCGGCTCCCGGGTCAGGGCGATGCGCCCCGCCCTGACCGCCTCCGCCGACGAGCTGATCGACCGGATGGTCGCGGCCGGCGGCCCGCAGGACCTCGTCACCTCGCTCGCCGTCCCGCTGCCCGCCCTCAGCGCCTCGCAGATGCTGGGCACCCCGCTCGCCGACCGGGACTTCTTCCTGGACTGCACCCGGGACCTGCAGACGCACGACGCCACGCCGGTGCAGCGCGTCCTGGCGGCCGGCAGGATGAACCAGTACCTGGAGCGGCTCTTCACCGCCAAGCGGACCGGCTCCGACGACGACCTGTTCAGCCGTCTCGCGCGGAGCCTCGACGACGGCGACCTGACCATGACCGAGCTGGTCAACCTGGCCAACCTGATCGTCGTCGCGGGCCTGGAGACCACCGCCGGGCTGTTCTCGCTGACCATGCTGTCGCTGCTCGGCGACCCCCGCCAGGCCGAGCTGGTCCGGGCGGACCCGGAACGCCGGGCCGGACACGCGGTCGCCGAGGCGCTGCGCTACTGGACCCTCGTGCAGCACGGCGTCGCCCGGGTCGCCCTGCACGACACCGAACTCGGCGGGCGCACGGTCCGCGCCGGGGACGGCGTGGTGGTCCACCTGGCCACCGCCAACCGGGACCCCGCCGTGTTCGAGGAGCCCGACCGCTTCGACCTGACCCGTACGGTGCGCAGCCAGCTGGCCTTCGGGCACGGCATCCACCGCTGCCTCGGGAGCGCGCTCGCCCAGACCCAGACCGAGCTGGCCGTGGGCGCCCTGCTGCGCCGCCTGCCCGGTCTGCGGCTCGCCGAACCGCAGGCCGAGCCGCCGTTCCTGGCGGAGATGCTCATCTACGGTCTGCGGTCGCTGCACGTCACCTGGTGACCCGTCACCGGAAGTCACCATCGCTAGGAGGGGGAGGCCCGATGCCCGGCACACCGACCACACCGACCACACCACCGGCACCGACCACACCACCGGCACCGGCACCGGCACCGAACGCACCCGTCGCGCCGGACGCGCCGGACGCGTCCGCCGCGCAGTCCGCGCCCGGCGAGGGCGGCGACGGCACCACGCTGCTGCACGGCTACGTGCCCGTCATCGACCTGGGGCTCGACGCGCCGCCGGACGCGCGACGCCGGGCCGGCGTGGCCGAGGCCGTCCGCAAGGCGTGCGAGACCAGCGGCTTCCTCGTCGTGGTCGGCCACGGGGTGCCCGAAGCGACCGTCGCCGCGCTGTACGAGGCGGCCGGCGCGTTCTTCCGCGGGCCCGCCGAGGTGCGCGACGGCGCCGCCAACGACCCCGACGACCCGCTCCAGCACGGCTACGGCGCCAACGACCGGCTGCACCTGTTCGGCGGGAGCCTGCTCGGCGAGCGGACCGGGAACCGGTTCCCCGGGCTGGACAGCCCCAACCGCTGGCCCGACCAGCCGGGCTTCCGGGACGCGTTCCTGGAGTACTACCGCGCCGCGACCGTCCTGTCGGCGGAGCTGATGCGGCTGTTCGCCCTCGGGCTGGGCCTTCCCGAGACCTGGTTCGACGACAAGTTCGAGCGGCACATGACCCCGATGATGGTCAACTACTACCCGCCCCGCACCGGCGTCGCCCACGACAAGCTGCGCAACAGCCCGCACACCGACTTCGGCAGTCTCACCGTCCTCTACCAGGACGAGGCACCCGGCGGCCTCCAGGTGCGCGACCAGGAGGGCCGGTGGCTGGACGTACCGCCGCTGCCCGGCTCCTTCGTCGTCAACCTCGGCCGGCTGATGACCCGGTGGACCAACGACCGCTGGGCGAGCACCGTGCACCGGGTGGTCAACCCGCCGAAGGAGCAGGAGCACCTCGACCGGATCTCCATCGCCTTCTTCTACCAGGCGGACCCGGAGACCGAGATCGCCTGCATCCCCACCTGCACCACGCCCGACGACCCGCCGCACCACCCGCCGGTCCGCTCCGGCGACTACTTCCTGTCGAAGTCCCGGCGGGCGTACATCCTGCGCAGCATGGGCCGGCTGGACGCGGCGCCGTGACCTACGGGATCAGCGCCGTCGACTACGCGCTCGGTGAACCCTGCGACGTCGCCGAGCAGGCACCCCGCTACACCCGCGACCTCAAGCGGGTGGAGGACTGGGGCTACCGCCGGTTCCACCGCGCGCCGGACGGCGTCGGGCTGACCGACCTGGCCGCGCAGGCGGGCCGACGGGCGCTCGACCGCGCCGGGGTCGCGGCGGACGAGGTCGACCTGGTGGTGCTGGCGATGGCGGACATCCCCGAGTACCTCTACTGGGACCCGGCCGCGGCGACCCAGGCCAAACTGGGCACCCGCCGCGCGGAGGCCCTGCTGGTCAACCAGGCGTGCAGCAGCGGCGTCAGCGGATTCGACGCCGCCGCGGGCAAGTTCGCCACCCACCCCGGCTACCGGACCGCCCTGCTGATCACCGTCAACCGGGTCTGCGAGGCGTACTGGAACCGGATGGAGTCCAGCACGGCGATCACCTCGGACGGCGCGGTGGCGGCGGTGCTGCGGCGCGACGAGGAGCGGTGCCGCTGGCTGGCGACCGAGATCATCACCGACGGGACCTTCGCCGACGTCGCGTACCTGCCCGGCGGCGGTGCGGCCCGGCCGGTCACCGCCGAATCCCCGGACCCCGGCGCCGTCGGCAACCCGGTGACGCTGATGGAGGAGTTCCTCGGCCACGACCTGCGGGCGAAGATCCGCTTCATGCGGCAGACGAGGACCAACGGCCTGGCCGTCCTGGAGGCCGCCTGCCGCCGGGTGCCCGTCCCGGTGGAGGAGGTCCGGCACGTCCTGCACATGAACGGCACCGCGGACGGCCTGGCGGAGGCGGCGCGCGACTACGGCGTGCCGCTGGAGAACACCAACGCGGCCATCGCCCTCGACCACGGCCACTTCGGCTGCGCCGACCAACTGCTCGCGCTCGGCAAGAAGCTGGAGGCCGGCGAGCTCCCGCGGGGCGGGATCGTCGCCCTCACCAGCACCGGGAACGGCATGCACTGGGCCTGCACGCTGCTGCGGGTCTGACGAGCGGCCGACGTCCGGCGGGCACGCGTCCGCCGGCCGTCCGACGACCGTCCGACGAACCTCCGCCGAGCCATCCGGGCCCGACAAGCAAGAAGGAGAACAACCCCCGTGCGAATACTCGGACTCGGAGGGTCCCACCACGACTTCGGCGCCTGCCTGGTCGAGGACGGTCGCGTCGTCTCCGCCGTCGAGGAGGAACGCCTCGTCCGGAAGAAGATCGCGTTCGGCCTCGGACCGCGCCTGCAGCAGTGCCGGGCCGGCGACTACGTCCTCGCCGAGGGCGGCCTCGGTCCGCAGGACGTGGACCTGATCGTCGCCAACGACTTCGTCAACCCGGTCTACACGCTGCGCCACCGCGACCGGATCGAATGGATCGGCCACCACCTCTCCCACGCCGCCAGCACCTTCTACACCTCGCCCTTCCAGGAGGCGGCGGTCCTGGTGATGGACGGCCGCGGCTCCACCGTCGAGCGCGACGGCGAGCAGCACGGCGAGACCGTCACCTTCTACCGGGGCGACGCCGACGGACTCACCCCCGTACGCAGCCTGACCGGCCGGGTCGCGACCGCCGAGCACCGGCTCGACGACACGTACGAGAACTCCATCGGCTGGATGTACGAGGCCGTGTCCAAGGAGATCGGCTTCCGCACCGTCGGCGGCATGGGCGCGCCCGGCAAGACCATGGGCCTCGCCCCGTACGGCACCCCGCGCCACGTCGAGGCGCTCGCCGCGCTGTACGACCTGCACGACGGGACCTTCCGCCAGTCGCTGGCCCAGCAGGACGCGGTGCGCGCCCTCGTCGCCGGCGAGCTGGCGAAGGCCGCCGACGAGGAGGCCGCGGACGCGGTCCGCGCGGACTTCGCGTACGCCGTGCAGGCCAACACCGAGCGGATCGTCGTCGAACTCGCCCGCTGGCTGCACCGGGAGACCGGCGCCACGGACCTCTGCCTGGCCGGCGGGGTCGCCCTCAACAGCGTCGCCAACTACCTGATCCTGCGGGACACCCCGTTCGAGCGGTTGCACATCGTGCCGGCCGCGGGCGACGGCGGCACCGCGATCGGCGCGGCCCTGTACGGGCACCACGTGCTCGGCGGGCACCCGTGGGCCCCCTCCCCCGAGCTGTTCTCCCCCTACCTGGGCCGGCTGCACACCGAGGCCGAGATCGAGGCGGCCGTCGCCGCCCAGGGCGGGCGGCTGCGGGTGGAGCGCCCCGACGACCTGTACGCGACGGTAGCCCGCGAACTGGCGGACGGCGCCGTCGTCGGCTGGTTCCAGGGCCGCTCCGAGATCGGGCCGCGCGCGCTGGGCAACCGCAGCATCCTCGCCGACCCGCGCGACCCCGGCATGAAGGACCGCATCAACGCCAAGGTCAAGCACCGGGAGGCGTTCCGGCCGTTCGCCCCGGTGGTCCTGGAGGACCGGCAGACCGAGTACTTCGACACCGCCGTCCCCGCCCACTACATGCTGCTCGTCCCGCAGGTGCGGGAGGACCGGCGGGCGGACATCCCCTCGGTCACGCACGTCGACGGCTCGGCGCGGCTGCAGACCGCGACGCCCGCGCTCAACCCCGAACTGTGCGCGCTGATCACCGCCTTCGACCGGATCACCGGGGTGCCGGTGCTGCTCAACACGTCCTTCAACGACAACGAGGAGCCCATCGTGGAGTCGCCCGAGGACGCGGTGCGCTGCTTCCTCACCACCGAGCTGGACGTGCTGGTCCTGCACGGCCTGGTCGTCCGCAAGGCGGACGGCACGTGACCGGGTGCCCCACCGTCGTCCTGCTCTGCGGCGGCCTCGGCCTGCGCCAGCGCAGCGACGGCGACGACCTCGCCAAGCCGCTGCGCCCGCTCCCGGACGGCCGGGCGCTGATCCTCCACGTGCTCGACTACTACCGCTCGTTCGGCCTGGACGACTTCGTGCTGTGCACCGGCTACGGCGCGCGGGCGATGGAGCGGCTGCTGCTCGACGCGTTCCCGGTCTCCCCGGCGGACGTCGAGACCGGCCCCGGCCTGGTCCGCTTCTCCGCCGGCGGCACCCGGATCACCCTCGTCGACAACGGCCCGTACGCCGAGAAGTCCGTCCGCCTGCTGGCGGCGGCCCCGCTGCTGCGGCCCGGCACGTTCCTGCTCGGCTACGGCGACGTGCTCTCCGACTTCGACCTGCACCGGCTCCTCGCGCACCACCGGGAGAGCGGCAGCGCCGTCACCATGACCGCCACCCGGGTGCGCTCCCGGTACGGCGAGATCGTGGTCGGCGCCGGCATGTCGGTCACCGCGTTCGTCGAGAAGCCGCTGCAGCCCGCGCTGATCTCGGCCGGCTACTTCGCCTGCTCGCCCCGCCTGCTCACCGCCCTCTCGCCCGAACTCGGCCTGGAGGAGGACGTGTTGCCGATGCTGGCCGAGGCCGGCGAGGTCGACGCGGTGGTGCACGACGGGCGGTGGCTGCCGTTCGACACCTACAAGGACTTCGTCGACGCCGAGGCGCTGGCGCAGGAGGAGGGACTCCCATGGCCGACCCCGGTCCGGGCCTGAACCGGACCGCGCCGCACTGGCGCGGCCGGCAGGTCCTCGTCACCGGCCACAGCGGCTTCGTCGGCTCGTGGCTCACCACCGCCCTGCTCCGGCTCGGCGCCGACGTCACCGGCTTCGCGGCCGACGCCGACGAGCGGACGAGGGCCCGCAGCACCGGCCTAGCCGGGCTCGGCGCACGCACCGTCGTCGGCGACGTCCGCGACCTCGACGCCGTGCACCGCACCATGGCCGCGCGCCCGTTCGACGTGGTGTTCCACCTGGCGGCCCAGCCGCTCGTGAGCGCCGGCCTCGCCGACCCGCACACCACCCTCGGCACGAACATCACCGGCTCCCTCAACGTGCTGGAGGCCGTCCGCCGGTGCACGCCCGGGGTGCTCGTCCACGTCACCTCGGACAAGTGCTACCGCAACCGGAACTGGCCGTGGCCCTACCGGGAGATCGACGAGCTCGGCGGCGGCTGCCCGTACAGCGTCTCCAAGGCCGGCGCGGAGCTGGTCTTCGAGGCGTACGCGACGCTGCTGCGCGACACCGGCGCACCCACCCGGGGCGCCTCCGTCCGCTTCGGGAACATCATCGGCGGCGGCGACTTCGCCGTCGACCGCCTGGTGCCCGACCTGCTGGCCGCGCTCGACGCGGGCCGCCCGGTACGGCTGCGCCGCCCCGGTGCCGTCCGCCCCTGGCAGCACGTGCTGGACGTCGTCCGCGGGCTGCTCCTGCTCGCCGACCGGCTGGCCGACGGCACGGTCGCCACCGGCGAGGTCCTCAACTTCGCGCCGCCCGGCGACGGTGCGACCGTCCTCGACCTCGCCCGCGCCCTCGACGCGGCCTGGGTGGCCACCGGCGGCCGGCCCGCCGAGCTGTCCGCCGACCCCGGGACCCGCTTCACGGAGGACGAACTCCTGCGCCTGGACGGCCGCAAGGCCGCCGAGCTGCTCGGCTGGCGCCACCGCTACGACCTCGGGGCCTCGGCCGCCGCCGTCGTCGCCTGGCACCGGGCCGTCCGCGCGGGCACCCCACCCGCCGAGGAGACCGCGGCCCAGGTCGAGGACTTCCTGCGCGACTCCTCCGACACCCACCAGCAGACCGACGGACAGGCAGGCGAGCAGCAGTGAGCAGCGCACGACGGGCAGTCGTCTTCTCCCGGGAGTACCCGCCGACCACCGTCGGCGGCACCAGCACCGTCGCCCGCAACCTCGCCGTCGGCCTGGTCGCGGAGGGCTGGCAGGTCTCCGTCGTCACCTCCCGCCCCGGCGCCGTCGACGACCTGCGCGAGCAGGTCGACGGCGTGAGCGTCCACCGCGTCGGCACCGACGTGGTCTACAACTCCGGCAGCGGGCTCGCCGACGACAGCCTGCGCGTCCACCGGCGCTTCCACACCGCCGCGCAGCGGCTCGCCGAGGAGGACGGGGCTCCCGAACTGGTCGCGCTGCCCGACCTGTTCTGCTACCCGGAGGCGGCGATGTTCGCCCGCAGGCACGGCGTGCCGCTGGTCAACGTCCTGCTCCAGGACTTCCGTGCCATCACCCCGTACGACCGGGACAAGCACCGTGTCACCAGCGGGGTCACCGCCGACCGGGCGCACCTGGTGGAGCTGGAACGCAAGTCCGTCCTCGGCAGCGACCACACCGTCTTCATCAGCCGGGCGCTGTCCGACGCGGTGACGGGCTACTACCCGGAGAACACCGCACCGCACTCGGTGATCCACCTCGGTGTCGACCCCGACGAGATCCGGGCGGTCGAAGAGGACCCGCAGTGGCGGCGGCGGCGCGACGCCCTGGCCATCGGCGCCGAGCCGCTGCTGGTCTCCTGCGGCCGGCTCGTCCCGGTCAAGGGCTTCGCCCAGCTGCTCACCGCGCTCGACCTGCTCGGCGCGGTCCGGCGGCCGGACGGCACCGCCGTCCGGCCGCACCTCGCGCTGGTCGGTGTCGGCCCGGAGGAGCAGCCGCTGCGCGAACTCGCCGGACGGCTGGGCCTCACGGACCGGGTGACGTTCCTCGGCGACGTCCCCCGGCAGGAGGCGCTCGGCTGGATGTCCGTCGCCGACGTCGCCGTGGTGCCCAGCCTCTGGGAGTCGTTCTGCTACGTCTGCGCGGAGATGATGGCGTTCGGCCGCCCGGTCGTCGCCACCGCCGTGGACTCGCTGCGCGAGCTCGTGCCCGGCCCGGAGTTCGGCTACCCCGTCCCGGTCGAAGGCCCCTCGGGCGCCCGGGTCCTCGACCCCGCCGTCCTCGCCGACGCCCTGGGCCGGGCCTTCGCGGACCCGGAAGAGGCCGCCCGGCGCGGCGCCGCGGCCCGCGCCCGCGTCGACGAGCACTTCACCAACCGGCGCTTCGCCCGGCGGGTCTCCGACCTCGGACGCGAGCTGGCGGAACGGCGGGCCGATGGCTGACGGCGGGCCGACGGCTGACGACCGCCCGACGGCCGGGGCCTCCGCCGCCGGGGCCGACCGCGAGCGGATCGACGCCCTCTGCGCCTCCGTCACCGCCCCCGACCGCCACAGCGCCCGGCTCGCGCAGGTCCGCCAGCTCGCCCTCGCCCGCCCGTCCGGCAGTCTGGGCCGGCTCGACACCCTCGTCCAGCGGGTCGCCGGCATCCGCCGTACGGCCTCGCCCGGCCCGCTGGACACCGTCGTCAGCGTGCTGGCCGGTGACCACGGCGTGGCCGCACACGGCACCTCGCGCTTCCGACCCGGCGTCACCGGCCGGGTGCTGCGCCTCATCGACAGCGGGCAGGCGCCCGTCAACATCCTGGCCGACCGCCTTCCCGCCCGCGTGGAGACGGCCGACTTCGGCCTGGTCGACCCGGTCGGCGACCAGCGTTACAAGATCGCTCCCGGCACGGCCGACATCTCCGTCCGGGACGCCATGACCGCGGATCTGGCCGTCCGCGCGGTCGCGGCCGGAGCCCGCTTCGCCGAGGAACGTCTCGGCGGAGCGGGCCTGGTCGCGATCGGTGAGATCGGCGTGGGGAACACCACCGCCGCCACCGCCCTCGCCGCCCGGCTGCTCGGCCGGACCGCCACCGAACTGACCGGCCTCGGCTCGGGCGTCCCGCAGGACACCGTCCGCCAGAAGGCCGCCCTCGTCGGCCTGGCGCTCGACCGGACCGCCCACCTGCCGGACGACCCGCTCACGGTGCTCGCCGCGCTCGGCGGCTACGAGATCGCCGGCAACACCGGCATCGTCCTCGCGGCGGCGGCCCGCCGGCAGGTCGTCCTCGTCGACGGCGCCATCACGGCGGTCGCGGCCCTGCTCGCCGTCCGCCTCTGCCCGGCGGTGGCGGGGTACCTGATCGCCGCCCACGAATCCACCGAGCCCTCGCACCGGCACGTCCTGGAGGCGCTCGGCCAGCCCCCGCTCCTCCGCCTGGAGATGCGCCTCGGCATGGCCTCCGGCGCCGCTCTCGCGGCCGGCCTGGTCAACGCCGCCCTCGCCGTCGCCGAGCTCACGCCCGGCGCCGCCGTCGCCGGCCTGGCGGAGGCCCAGTGACCGGCCCCACCGCGGCGCCCGCCCCGCCGGCCCCCACCGGCGCGGCCCCGCCACGGCGCGTACGCGGGGTGGTCTTCGACCTCGACGGGACACTGGCCGACTCCTGGTCCCTGCACCTGCGCTGCCTGCGGCGGAGCGCGGCCGCGGTCGGGTCCGACCGACCGAGCGGCGCGCGGCTCGCCGCCGCCCAGCGGCCGACGGACCTGGAGACGCTCGCGGCGCTGGTGCCCGCGGAGCTGCTGGCCGGAGCCGCCCGGGCGTACGACCTCGCGCTGCGGGAGGAGTTGGCGGGCGCCACGTCGCCCGTACCGCCGATGCCCGGGGCGCGGGAGCTGGTCGGCCTGCTGCGCGCGGAGGGGCTGGTGCTGGGGATCTGCACCGGCCGCTCCCGCGCGCACGCCCGGCTGCTGCTCGACGCGTGCGGCCTTCCGCTCGACCTGACCGTGGCCCGGGAGGACGCGGCCCGCCCCAAACCGGCCGCGGACGGCCTGCTGCTCGCCCTGCGGCGGCTCGGCCTGGCACCCGAGGAAGCGGTGTACGTCGGCGACAGCCCCGCCGACGCCCGGCAGGGGGCGGCGGCCGGGGTCGCCGCGACCTTCCTCCTGGGCCCGCCCGGTCCCGGCCGGATCGCCGCACTGAACGATCTCCCCGCAGCACTCCGAGAGGCCCGGTCATGACCAGCATCGTCCACGCGGTCCGCGACAACGGCGCACCGCCCGACGCCACCGCCCTGGTCGCGAACGGCCGGGCGTGGACCTACCGCGAGCTGCTGGCCGCCGCCGAACGGGTCGCCGCCGCCCTCGCCCGCCGGGACGTCCCCGGGGAGGGCGTGGTGGCGCAGCTGTCGGACCCTGCGGCGACGGCCGCCCTGGTGCTGGGCTGCGACCTGGCCGGGGTGCCGCTGGTGCACCGGGACGCCGCGACTCCCGGCAGCGTCGCTGGCCCGGTCGCCCGGGACACCGGGGCCGGCCCCGACGGCGGCACCGTCCTGTCCGGGGAACCCCCGCTGCGCCTCACCGGGGAGGGCCGCTCGGACCTGCCGGACGGTGTGCCGGCGGGCGCCCACGTCTTCCTGACCTCCGGCTCCACCGGCGCACCGACCGGGATCGTCCGCACGGCCGCCGCCGTACTGGCGGACGCGCGCCGGGTCGGCCGCTTCCTCGGCTACGGGCCGGACGCCCCCGTGGCGGTGGCGGCGCCGCTCTTCCACGCGTACGGGTTCAACTACGGGCTGGTCGCGCCGCTGGTGCTGGGCGCCCCCGTCCGGTTCTGCCCCGTCAGGTCGGTCCCCTCGCGGCTGCTGGCGGCGGTGCGGGACCACGGCGCGCGGACGCTCGTCGCCCTGCCCTTCCACTACGCGCTGCTGGCGCAGGCCGCCGCCGCGTCCGACGACACGGCCACGCCCCCCGGCCTGGAGGTCGCGGTGTCGGCGGGCGCGCCCCTGGGACCGGGAGTGGCCGCCGCCGTCGCCGAACGGTTCACCTTCCGCCTGCACAACTGCTACGGCTCCTCGGAGGCGGGCGCGGTCACGCTCGCCCCGGTCTCCGGCGGCGAGGCCGAGGGCTGGATCGGTGTGCCGCTGCCGGGGGTGGCGGCCGAGGTCGTACCGCCTGACGACGACGACCAGGGTCGGGGCGAACTCCTGCTGGCAACAGACTCGTTGGCCTTCGGCCGGATCGGCCCGGCGGGCCTGGTCCCGCTCGATGTCGACGGGCGGGGCCGCTACCGCACCGGCGACCTCGCCCTCCCGCCGGCCCCGGACGGCGCCCTCCGGCTGGTCGGCCGGATCGGAAGCCTGATCAACGTGGCGGGCAAGAAGGTCGCCCCCGCCGAGATCGAACAGGTCCTGGCCGGGCACCCGGCGGTGGCCGACGTCCAGGTGTCGGCCGCCCCGGACCGCGCGCACGGACAGGTGCCGGTGGCCGAGGTCGTCCTGCGCGCCCCGGCGCCCGACCTGGTGCCGTGGTGCCGCGAGCGGCTGGCGCCCCACCAGGTGCCCCGGCGGATCACCGAGGTCCGGTCGATCCCCCGCTCGGCCACCGGAAAGCCGATCCGCCGCGAGGTCGCCCCGTGAACCCCTCCGCCTCCGTGGCCGACCCGCACGCCGCCCCGCGAGCATCCCTGCACACCGCCCCGCACGCCTCTGCGCCGGAGCCGGGACGGCTCGGCCTGGTCGGCCGGCTGATCCTCGCGTGCGACGGCACGGTCACGCCCCTGGTCGAGCAGGTCGTGGGAGAGCGCATCGTGACCGCCGGGCTGGCCCACGCGCCGGAGCCGGCGGACGAGGAGGCCGCACGCCTGCTGGCGGTACCGGTCGGGCTGACGCTGCTGTCGCGCACCACCGAGCTGGTCGGCGCCCGGTCGGGACTGGTGCACGTGAGGGCCCGGACCCTCATGGTGGTGGAGGCGCTGCCCGCGCCGCTGCGGGCGGACCTGCTGGGCGGGGACGAACCGATCGGGCGGCTGCTGCGCCGGCACCGGGTGGAGTCGTTCCGCGAGATCGTCTCCTCGACGGCGCCCACGGCCCAGGGGGGCGGCGCCCGGCGGTACCGGGTGGTGACGGGAGGGACCCCGGCGATGCTGATCGACGAGGTCTTCTCCGCACGATGCCTCGGCGAACTGACCTGACCGACCTGACCGGCCTGACCGGCGGCACGACGGGCCCGTGCCCACCGAACGGACGGCGGCGGCGGGTCGGGGTGTCACCCCGACC
>NZ_JBEXNT010000107.1:0-34142 GCF_040611255.1 Kitasatospora sp. NPDC002965
AGGGGGGACCCTGTGGGAGAGTAGGACGCCGCCGAACAATCATTGTGAAGAACCCCCGTCCGGGATACGGACGGGGGTTCTTTGCGTTTCCGGGGGATTCGGTGGACGGTCGCGTTCCCGGCTTGCCCCCGGATTGTCTCCCGGGCGGGTGCCCGTGCCTCCGGCGGCCGCGGAGGGGCGCCGGCGAAGGCCCCCAGGGTCTCCGGTGGGAATTCGGGGGGCTGGGAGACCGCGCTTCCGTCCGGCTTTCCGGCACTGTGCCGGCGGCGTTCTGGACGAGGCCCTGACGAGGCCCTGTGGCGGAAGACGCTGGGAGTTCGCAGGCGGCACGGGGCACGGAAGGCCGGCCCGGAAGGCCGACAGGGACAGAAGACAGAGCGTCCGCGGCAGGAGAATGCCCCGCTACCGGCACCGGTAGCGGGGCATCTCGGGTTTCCGGCCTGAGTGGAAGGGCCGCTCAGAGGCGGCCGGCGGCCTTGAGGGCGAGGTAGGTGTCCGCGAGCGCGGGGGCGACGGAGGCGGGTGCGGCGTCGAGCACCGTGACGCCGGCGCGGGTGAGGCGGTCGGCGGTGAGACGGCGGTCGGCGCGGGTCTGCTCGGCGGCGGCGGCGCCGTAGACGGCCTCAACGGTGCCACGGCCGGCGGCGAGCTCGTCGAGGTGCGGGTCGGCGACGGAGGCGAGCACGACCTCGTGGCGCTTGGTGAGCAGTGGGAGGAGGGGGAGGAGGCCGTCCTCCACGGGAGCCGCGTCGAGGCCGGTGAGGAGGACGATCAGCGAGCGGTGCGGCGCCATCTTCAGCGAGGTGGCGACCAGCGAACGCATGTCGGTCTCGTAGAGGGCGGGCTCCAGGACGGCCATCGCGCCGGTGAAGGCCGTGAGGATCTCGTTGGGGGACCGGCCCGCCACCGAGGCCCGCTTGCGGAGGTCGTGGGCGAGCAGGTCGACCCGGTCGCCGGCCTTGGTGGCCAGTGCGGTGAGCAGGAGCGCGGCGTCGAGGGAGGCGTCCAGGCGCGGGGCGTCGCCGACCCGGCCGGCGGAGGTGCGGCCGGTGTCGAGGACGATCAGGATGTGCCGGTCGCGCTCGGGGCGCCAGGTGCGGACGGCGACGGTCTGGCGGCGCGCGCTGGCGCGCCAGTCGATGGAGCGGATGTCGTCGCCGGGCAGGTACTCGCGCAGCGAGTCGAACTCGGTTCCCTGGCCACGGGTCAGGAGGGAGGTGCGGCCGTCGAGTTCGCGCAGCCGGGCGAGCCGGGAGGGCAGGTGCTTGCGGCTGGCGAACGGGGGGAGGGCGCGGACCGTCCAGGGGACGAGGTGCGATCCCTGACGGCCGGCCAGGCCGAGCGGGCCGAGGGATCGGACCGTCACCTTGTGGGCGTGGTGGTCACCGCGCCGGGTCGGAGTGAGGACGGTGGTGACCCGGCGCCGTTCGCGGCCCGGGACCCGCAGGGTGTGCCGGGAGGCGGCGATCTCGGTGCCCGGGCGCCAGGCGGACGGGGCCCAGGCGTCGCGGATCCTGGCGCGCAGGGGGCGGCCGGACGGGTTGGTGACGGTCAGTTCGACGGTGGCGGGTTCACCGAGCCGGACGGTGGTGGCGCCGCCCCGGGTGATCCGCAGGCTGCGGACGGGGGCGGCGAGCACCAGGTCGACGACGACGGCGAGGAGGACCGTTCCGGTGACGGCGCCGATCCCGGCCCAGGAGGGCAGCAGCAGGCCCGTGACGAGGGCGCCGAGCGCGGCGAGCAGGGCGGTTCGCCCGGTGAGGGCCATGCGGTGCGTTCCTTCGTCGGGGCCGGGAGCGAGGCGGTCGGCGGGGTGCCGAGGGTCAGCGGGGGGCCGGGGTCTGGGCCAGGACCGCCTGGATGACGGAGTCGGCGGTGACGCCCTCCATCTCGGCCTCCGCCCGCAGGGCGACGCGGTGGCGCAGGGTGGGCAGCGCGAGGGCCTTGACGTCGTCGGGGGTGACGTAGTCGCGGCCGGCGAGCCAGGCCCAGGCGCGGGAGGCGCCGAGCAGGGCGGTGGCACCGCGGGGGGAGACGCCGATGGAGAGCGACGGCGACTGCCGGGTCGCCCGGCACAGGTCGACGATGTAGGCGAGGACCTCGGGTGCGACGGTCAGCGCGGCGATCTGCTCGCGGGCGGCGGCGATGTGCCCGGGGCCGGCGACCGGGCGGACACCGGCGGCGCCGAGGTCGCGCGGGTCGAAGCCGGAGGCGTGCCGGGCGAGCACCTGGAACTCCTGGTCCCGGTCGGGCAGCGGCAGGACCAGCTTGAGCAGGAAGCGGTCGAGCTGGGCCTCGGGCAGCGGGTAGGTGCCCTCGTACTCGACCGGGTTCTGGGTGGCGGCGACCAGGAACGGGACGGGCAGGGCACGCGGCTCGCCGTCGACGGTGACCTGGTGCTCCTCCATGGCCTCCAGCAGGGCCGCCTGGGTCTTCGGCGGGGTGCGGTTGATCTCGTCGGCGAGCAGCAGGTTGGTGAAGACCGGGCCGGCCTGGAAGGAGAACTCGGAGGTCCGGGCGTCGTAGATCAGGGAGCCTGTGACGTCGCCGGGCATCAGGTCGGGGGTGAACTGGATGCGCTTGGTCTCCAGGCTGAGCGCGGTGGAGAGGGTGCGGACCAGCAGGGTCTTCGCCACGCCGGGGACGCCTTCGAGCAGCACGTGGCCGCCGCAGAGCAGGGCGACGACCAGGCCGGTGACGGCGGCGTCCTGGCCGACCACGGCCTTGGCGATCTCGGCGCGCAGGGCGGTCAGCGCCTCGCGCGGGTCGCTGACCCGGGGGTCGTGCGAGGGGCCGGGGGTGGCGGGAGCCGGGCCGGGGGTGATGCGGAGCTGGGCGGTGGCCTGTTCGGTCACGGCTTCCGTACCTGCCTTTCGAGGGCGTCGAGGTCGTCGGCGAGCCGCAGCAGAGCGGCGTCGTCGGTCGGGGGCGGGCCGTACAGGAGGGCCCGTACGTCCCCGGCGGGCCGCTCGGGGAGGCGGTCGGCGACGGCCGCGCTGAGAGCGGTGGGGTCGGGTGCGCCGGCGACGGGCGGGACGCCCAGGGCCGGGGCGAGGCGGTGGGCGGCGGCGCGGCGCAGGGCGTCGGCGGCGCGGCCACGGGCCTTGGCGCGGCGGTAGAGGCGGGCACGGCCTTCGGTGGTCTCGGCGGCGCGGACCACGACGGGCAGGTTCTCGCTGACCACCGGGCCGAGCCGGCGGGCCCGCCAGAGGGCGGCGAGCAGGACGGCGACGGCGAGTTGGTAGCCGGCCCAGCGCCAGCCCTCGGGGATGTAGTCGTCGAAGGTCTTCAGCCCGCCGCCCTCGGCGACCGGGGCGGTGTAGTCGGGCAGGTGCCAGGTGAGGTGCGGCTCGGTTCCCAGGAGGCCGACGCCGAGGGCGGCGTTGCCGTCCTTCGGGAGCAGCTCGTTGGTGAGGAAGTCGCCGCTGCCGAGGACGACGACGTCGGAGTTCCGGCCGGTGGGGACGGTGACCAGCGGGTAGCCGTGGCCGCGCTCGTAGCAGCCCTCGCCGCGGCTGCCGGCGGTGTAGAGCAGGCCGCCGAGGTGCGCGGTCCCCGCCCGGACGGCCTCGGGGAGCGAGCACTGGGCGGCGGTGCTGCGGACGGAGGCGTAGGGGACGCCGCCGTCCTCGTCGGAGGTGCGGACGCCGGGGACGAGTGCGCTGAGCGCGGCCGGACCGGGGGAGATCAGGATCAGCCGGGCGTGTCCGGCGGTGGCGACGGCGCGCAGCTGCTCGGGGCCGAGCAGGTCGGGCTCGGGCAGGACGAGGGTGCCCGCGTCGGCGGCGGGGACGGTGGGGTCGGCGGTGAGGTCGACCTTGAGCCCCTCGCGCTGGAGGAGGGCGACCACGGCGTGCCCGCCGGCGGGCTCGTAGGAGCGCGGGTCGAGCGGCGGGTAGCTGCGGTCCTGGTTGAGGGCGGCCAGGACGACGGCCGAGAGCAGCAGGAGTGCGGCGGTGAGCAGGTACCACCGGCCGCGCCGCCAGAGGCCGTGGCCCGTGGGGGCGAGGCTGGTGGCGGCGAGGGCGGTGGCGGGCCCCGGCTCGGAGGACGGGGCGGGGACGGGCGTCGGCGCGGCGGGGGTGGCGGGGGTGGCGCTGGTCATGCGGGTCCTCCGGCGGCCGGGGCGAGGACCGGGCGGGCGCGCTCCAGGGTCCGGTCGAGGTCGCGCAGCAGCTGGTAGGCGGCCTGGTCGGCGGTGCGGTCGCCGTAGGCGATGTCGTCGAAGGTGCGGGCGGCCGCGGTGAGTGCCGCGGCGTGCTCGGGCAGGGTGCGTCCGGCCTCGGCGGCGGCCTCGTCCGCGGTGCGGCCGGGGCGGGTGTCGAGCAGGGTGCGCTCCTCCAGGCCGCGGACCAGGGCGCGCATCTGTTCGCGGACGGCCTCGGTCCACTGGCCGGCGGCGGCATGACGCTCGGCGTCGGCCCGGTGCTGGGCCGCGGTGCGGGGACCGACGGCGCCGAAGACGCCGAGGGTGGTCCGGGCGGCCCGCCGGGGGGCGCCGAGGCGCCACCAGAGGGCGGCGGCGATCAGGACGGCGATCACCGTGAAGAGGATCAGGCCGGTGGTGCCGGTGGTGCCGTCGCCGGCGATGGCCCCGAGGGCTTCGTCGATCCGGTCCATGATCCAGCCGATGACCCGTTCCTGGAGGCTCGGGTCGTGCCGGTGGTAGTCGGCCTTGAGCAGTTCGTCGCGTGCGGCGTCGCGGGCGGCGTCGCGCGGGGTCGTGACCGGGGCGCCACCCGCGGCCAGGACCCTCTCCCCCCAGTGCGGCATCGGGCTCAGAGCCTCGCGGCGGGGTTCGGGCCGGCCTGTCCGCCCCAGCCGGTGCCGCCGTACTCGGGCAGGCCGGCGGCGCGGGCGAGCTCGATGTCCAGGGCCTCGCGGCGGATCCGCTGGTCGACGTAGAGGAGCACGCCGATGGTGGCGGTGAACGGGAGCGTGATGGTGGCGGAGATGACGCCGCCGATCGCCATGGTGACCAGCATCGCGGTGGGCAGGGCGCCGGAGTCCCCGGCGTCGGCCTGGCGGGCGATGTCGTCGAAGCCGAGGACCAGGCCGGCGATCATGAACGGGGTGCTGATCACGCCCGCGACGAAGGCCGCGATGATCTGGCTGAGCACGTTGATGCCGCAGATCCGCCACCAGGAGCCGCGGACCAGGCGGCGGGAGCGGGAGAGGGCGGTGAACACGCCCTGCTTCTCCAGCATCAGGGCGGGGGCGGCCAGACTGAGCTGGATCCAGAGCCAGAACGCGACCGGGATGCTGAGCAGGCCGACGACGACGAGCGGGATCACGATCGCCGGTTCGTCCGCGCCGGCCAGCAGGTAGCCGATCAGCGGGGTGAACCCGAGCAGCATGACCCCGACGCCGACCAGGCCGGTGAGCAGGGTGAGGCCGGTGAGCTGGAGCAGTCGCGGCCGGGCGTCGCGCCAGGCGTCCCGGACGGTCACGGACTGTCCGAGGATGGCGCGGCTGACGACCATGGTGAGCAGGGCCGCGGCCACGACGCCGAGCAGCAGCGTGACCGGCATGCTGGCCAGGGTGGTGATCACCGGGGTGAACTCGCCGGTGTCGCCCTTGATGGCGAGCTGCGCGCCGAGCGTGGCGCCCTGCTGGACGACCGCCACGCCGAGCGAGAGGCCGAGGGTGGTGCGCCAGTGCTTGCGGACGGTCGAGACGGCGCCGTCGAGGATCTCGCCGAGGCCGAGCGGGCGGAGCGGGATGATGCCGGGCTTGGGGCTCTGCGGGACGCCCCAGCCGTACTGGCCGCCGGGACCTCCGCCGTACGGGCCGGGCTGCCCGTACCCGACCGGCTGCCCGCCGTACGGGGGCTGCGGGGCTCCGGGGGCGGTGCCCCAGGCGGGCGGCGCGTCGTGGGGCGGTGCCGACTGGCCGGGCACGGAGGGCACGTCGGCCGTGGGCCGGGTGCCGTCGCGGGGCGGCTCGGGCGAGCCGGGCGAGGCCCAGCCCGGAGTGTCGGTCATCACTGCTCCTCGGAGGGCGTCGGGGTTCGCGGCACCGGGTGGATCTTCACGCGGGCGCAGCGCCCATCGTGTCATGGTGGCTGTACGTCCCCCAGGGGGATCCGGTTGCTGAACGGCAACGGCACGGCTGCGGACGGTTCGTGGGCTCTCCCCGGGACCGTGGGGGTGGAGGGGTGCAGACCTTTCGCCCGGTATGGCCTGAATTCGCCTGGTCGCCAGTTGGCCGTTCTGGAGCAAAGGGACTGCTGTGCGGCAGGTCACAATCCGGTAATGAGAAGATGGACGCATGAAGGGACGCGTCCTCGTCGTTGATGACGACTCCGCACTGGCCGAGATGCTCGGCATCGTGCTGCGGGGTGAGGGTTTTGAGCCGTTTTTCGTCGCAGATGGGGACAGGGCGCTGGCAGCGTTCAGGGAGACCAAGCCCGACCTGGTCCTCCTCGACCTGATGCTTCCGGGTCGGGACGGTATTGACGTCTGCCGGCAGATCCGGGCCGAGTCGGGCATTCCGATCGTCATGCTGACCGCCAAGACCGACACGGTGGACGTCGTGGTGGGCCTGGAATCGGGCGCCGACGACTACGTCACCAAGCCGTTCAAGCCCAAGGAACTGGTGGCCCGGGTCCGTGCCCGGCTGCGCCGTGCCGAGGATCCGACCCCGGAGCAGCTGACCATCGGCGATCTGGTGATCGACGTGGCCGGCCACTCCGTGAAGCGGGACGGGCGGGGCATCCCGCTGACCCCGCTGGAGTTCGACCTGCTGGTCGCGCTGGCCCGCAAGCCGTGGCAGGTGTTCACCCGGGAGGTGCTGCTGGAGCAGGTCTGGGGCTACCGGCACGCGGCGGACACCCGGCTGGTGAACGTCCACGTCCAGCGCCTGCGGTCCAAGATCGAGAAGGACCCCGAGCGCCCCGAGATCGTGGTGACCGTCCGTGGCGTCGGCTACAAGGCCGGGCCCAGCTGACGTGATGTACCAGGCTGACGAGACCCCGTCGGGTTCCGCGACCGGCGGGGCCGACGCCGTGCGCGGGGACGTGCTGAGCTCGACCGTGCGCAGCCGCAGGCGGCGTGCTCCGGCGGCCCTGATCGCGCTGCTCACCCGTCAGCTGCGCCGGCCCGTGCACCGGGTGGCGGCGCTGTACCGGCGTTCGATCCAGCTGCGGGTGGTGGCGGCGACCCTGCTGCTGTCGGTCGTGGTGGTGCTGGTGCTGGGCGTCGTGGTGGTGGCCCAGGTCCGCACCGGACTGCTGGACACCAAGCGGGCCTCGGCCCGGGACCAGGCGCTCTCCGGCTTCCAGAGCGAGCTCAAGAAGATCGACGAGGCGAAGGACCTGCGGCTGAAGGTCGGCGCGACGACCGACCCGAGCACGGAGGAGATAGGCACCTGGCTGCTCAAGCAGGTCGGTGACCTGGCCGCCAGCGGGCAGAGCGTCTACACCGTCATCGCGATGCTGCCGGGGACCACCCAGACGATCGCACCGGACAAGACCGGGCTGGGCCCGCGCTACTCGGGGGACATCCTGCCGAGCAGCATCCCGGAGAGCCTGCGGGCCAAGGTGGGGCAGGAGGCGGGCCAGAGCTTCAGCCAGCCGACCGTGATCCACCGCTCCGCCGAGAGCCACAACCGGACCGAACCCGGCCTGGTCTTCGGCATGCAGTTCGTCGGCCCCAGCGACAAGAGCTACCAGCTCTACTACGTCTTCTCCTTCGGCCAGGAGACCAAGACCCTCGGTCTGGTCACCGGCACCCTGGCGACCGCCGGCATCTTCGTGGTGATCATGATGGGCGGCATCGCCTGGCTGGTGGTGCGCCAGGTGGTCACACCGGTCCGGATGGCCGCCGGGATCTCCGAGCGGCTGGCCGCCGGACACCTGGAAGAGCGGATGAAGGTCACCGGGACGGACGACATCGCCCGGCTCGGCGAGTCCTTCAACCGGATGGCCAACGCCCTGCAGGCGCAGATCCGCCAGCTGGAGGAGCTCTCCCGGGTGCAGCGGCGCTTCGTGTCGGACGTCTCGCACGAGCTGCGCACCCCGTTGACCACCGTCCGGATGGCCGCCGACCTGATCTACGACAGCCGTGAGGACCTGGACCCGATGGCGGCCCGGTCGGCCGAGCTGCTCCAGGGCCAGCTGGACCGCTTCGAATCCCTGCTCGCCGACCTGCTGGAGATCAGCCGCTTCGACGCCGGCGCCGCCGTCCTGGACGCCGAGCCGGTCGACCTGCGCGAGATCGTCGGCCGGGTGGTCGAGGCCGCCGACCCGCTGGCGCAGGCCAAGGGCAGCGCCGTGGTGATCCGCGGCGACGGCGAGCCGGTGCTGGCCGAGGTCGACTCCCGTCGGATCGAGCGCATCCTGCGCAACCTGGTGGTCAACGCGCTGGAGCACGGCGAGGGCCGGGACGTCGTGGTCCGGTTGGGCTCGCAGGACGGCGCGGTCGCCGTCGGCGTCCGCGACTACGGCATCGGGCTCAAGCCCGGCGAGGCGTCCCGGGTGTTCCACCGCTTCTGGCGGGCCGATCCCTCCCGGGTGCGGACCACCGGCGGTACGGGCCTCGGCCTGTCCATCGCCGTCGAGGACGCGCACCTGCACGGCGGCTGGCTGCAGGCCTGGGGCGAGCCCGGCGGTGGCTCGCACTTCCGGCTCACGCTGCCGCGCACCCGCGGCGGGGAGATCAGCCGGGCTCCGTTCCGGCTCGAACCGGAGGACTCGCGCAACAACCGCGGCCTCGGCACCTACGGGACGCCGTACCGGCGGGCGATCCGTCCGGCCGGCGCCACCGCGCTGACCGCGACGGACGAGCAGGCCGACCCGGAGACCCCGGAGACCTCCGGGAACGCCTTCGGCGGCAATCTGGGCAGCGGCCTGGGCGGTGTGCTCGGCATCGGGCCGGGACTGGGCCGCCGGGCGCCCGAGGGGCCGCGCGCCGATCCGTCGGACGTGCGCCCGGTCGGGGCCGGATACGGTGCGACAGGTGCGCAGGTCATGGTGGACCCGACGCCGGGCCGGCCGTCGGTGGCGCAGCGGACGGCGGGTCCGGACGCACCGGACGGGGTGGACGCGGTGGGCGGCACCGGTGGAACGGACACGGAGGGGACGCAGCGTGCGAAGGACCAGCGGCAGGACTGAGCCGCGGCTGGCCGCAGTGGTCGGCGCGGTGCTCGGCGCCGTGCTGGCGGCCGGCTGCGCGGGGATGCCGGACTCCGGGGGCATCACCAAGGTCGAGCTGTCCCAGGGGTCGGCGGACAAGAACCTCCAGGTCAGGGTCTTCCCGGTGGAGCCCACCAAGGGCGCCAAGCCGCAGGAGCTGCTGACCGGCTTCCTGGACGCGCTGACCGCCGACGACAGTTACGACACCGCGCGGCAGTACCTGACGGCGGCCGCCAGTGCGAGCTGGAGGCCGGAGGCCGGCATCAAGGTGCTCGCGGCCAATCCGGGCCACCCCACCGTGACCGTGACCGACGCCGACACCGAGAAGCCCATCCAGGTCTCCGGGCAGCTGGTCTCCCAGATCGACGACCGGCACTCGTTCTCGCTGGAGCCGGTGGCGGTCCTGACCTCGTTCGACTTCACCTTCCTCCGGGAGAAGTCGGGGGAGTGGCGGATCGACAAGCTGCCGGACGGGGTGATCATCAACGAGAGCAACTTCCGCAACAACTACCGGCAGGTGGACCGCTTCTTCTACGCGGCGCCGGACCCCTCCGCGCCCACCGCCGCGTCGGCGACCAGCCGGGACGTGCTGATCGCCGACCCGATCTACCTGCGGCGCCGAATAGACCCGCTCACCGAGGCCGCGAAGGCCGTCGTCGCGGGGCCCTCGCTCTGGCTCGCGCCGGTCTCGCGGTCGGCCTTCCCGGCCGGCACGGTCGTCGACGGCGTCGCCGTCGACGAGAGCCGCACCGCGCACGTCACGCTCGGCGAGGTGGACCTGGGCGCCGCGACCGCCTGCCGGCGGATGGCCACCCAGCTCCTCTACACCCTCGCCGACCAGGGCAAGGGGCAGGTCGAACGGCTGGACCTCAAGGGGCGGCACGGCGGGCCGGGCTGCCAGGCGAGCAAGGGCGACGAGCCGGAGACCGGCCCCGGATCGCTGGCCGGCACGATGGCGAGCCGGCAGTTCTACCAGCGCGCCGAGGACGGCGTGCTGTACGAGACGCACGGTGACACCGCCAGCGAGCCGGTGCACGGCCCGCTGGGCAAGCCGCAGCCGAGCGGCCGGCCGCTCGGCGCGATCGCGGTGGCGCGGGACGGCGAGCGCGCCGCGGCGCTCAGCGCCGACGGCCACCAGCTCTACACGGTGCCGCTCTCGGAGGCCACGTCGGCGATGCCGCAGGCGGTGCTCACCACCGCGGCGCGGGCGGGCGCCAGGACCGACGACGGGCTGACCTCGCCCACCTGGGACGGCCGCGGCGACCTCTTCGTGGTGGACCGCGACCCGCAGGGCCAGCGGGTGCTGATGGTGCGCGACAAGCAGGTCGTCCCGGTGGCCGTGGACGACCTGGGCGGACGGTCCCTGCAGGCCGTCAAGGTCTCGTCGGACGGCGTCCGGATCGCCCTGCTGGTCAAGGACGGGAAGGACCCCAAGGACGGGAAGGACGGCAGGGACCAGAAGCTCTGGCTGGGCCTGGTCGTCCACGGCGGGACCAAGGAGGCCCCGACCGTGCGGATCACCGGTCTGCGGCCGGCCAATCCGGTGCTGACGGAGGTCACCTCGGTCTCCTGGGCGGAGGCGGACCAGCTGCTGGTGCTCGGCAAGGAGAAGGACCGGCTGCAGCAGCTGCACTACATCAGCACCGACGGGTCGCAGAGCGCGGACGCGCGGCTTCAGGGCGGCGAGGGCATGGCCACGGTGGAGGCGTCCGAGTCGCGCGGGGGCAACCAGTCGCCGCCGCCGACGCTGGCCCTGCAGGGGACGGACGGCAAGCTCTACCGGCTGGTCAACAACCAGTGGCGTGAGCTGGTACTGCCCTACCGGGCGGCCTCCTTCATCTACCCGGGCTGACCCGGGCTGAGCCGGGCTGAGCCGGGCCGGGGCCGACGGAGGCCGCCGGGGACGGGGCCGTCAGGGCCGGGCCGGGCCGCGTCCGGTGCGGCGCGGGACGGCCGCCGCGACGGTGGCGGCAGCGCCGGGTGGCAGGCCTGCGGCGGCCAGGGCCCTGGCCGCTTCGGCGAGGCTGGCACCGGTGGTCACCAGGTCGTCCACCAGGACCGGCAGGCGGCCCGCGAGCCGTCGGGGAGCGCCGGGCAGGACGGTGAGCGCGCCGTGCAGGTTGCGCCGCCGCTCGGCGGCGGAGAGCCCGGTCTGGTCGGCGACCGGACGGGCGTGCCGGAGCAGCGGCGCAGCCCGGGCGTCCAGGCCCGTCCGGCGCAGCGCCCGGGCGGCGGAACCGGCCAGCCGCAGCGTCGGATCGTGCCCCCGGGCGCGGACGGCGGCACGGGCGGAGGGCACCGGGACGAGCAGCAGCGCGGCGTGGCCGGCGTCCGGGCCGAGCGAGGAGCGCACCGCCAGGGCGAGGGCGTCGCCGAGCGGGCCGGCGAGTCGGAGCGCACCGCGTTCCTTGTGGGCGAGCAGCAGCCCGCGGACCGGGTCGGCGTACGGCGCGGCGGCGTGCACACGGGGAAGGGCCGTGGCGGGCCCGGGGCGGGCCGTGGCCAGCACCTGCCGGCAGCCCGGGCAGAGGTGCCCCCGGACGGCGTCGCAGCCCGCGCAGCGGGCGGGGAGCAGGACGTCCAGCAGCCCGCCGAGTGCGTGGGCGAACGACCCGCGGACGGCTTGGTGAAGGGTCGGGGTGAGGGTGGTCGACACGGTGCTCCTCGCGGTGGCAGGCACGGAGAGTGAGCAAAGAATGCGCCGTACGGGGGGTGTTGTCCAGGTATTTACCTGTGTTTCACTCCTGGGAGGGTAGACAGGGGGCAGCAGCTTGACCGCCAGCCCATAACACCCGCCATACCCACTGTCCCCGCTGCGGAGGCGAAAACCCCGTGTGAGGTGTTCGATAAGGCTCCAGGGGGTTTCAAGCGTCCCTGGTGGGGAGGAAGTGAGATGAGGGCCAGTCGTTCCCGCCGTTGCCGGCGGGGCGGAGGGCCGGCAGAGGATTGGCTGGTCCGGCTGGGTCTCAGCCCGATCCGGTAGCACCCGGATCGGCGACAGAACGAGGGATCGGAGTTCTGCGTGGACATCGTCGTCAAGGGCCGCAAGACCGAGTTGCCCAAGAGGTTTCGGGATCACGTGGCCGAGAAGCTGGAGAAGGTCCAGAAGTTCGACGCCAAGGCGATCAGCCTTGATGTCGAGGTGTCCAAGGAACACAACCCGCGGCAGGCCGACCGGTCGGACCGCGTGGAGATCACCCTCCGTACCCGTGGCCCGGTGATCCGGGCCGAGGCCGCCGCCGCCGACCCCTATGCGGCACTCGACCTGGCCTCGGCGAAGCTCGACGCCCAGCTCCGCAAGTCCGCGGACCGGCGTCGGGTCCACAAGGGCGGCAACGGACGCACCCCGATCAGCGTCGCCGAGGCGACCGCGGCCCTGGCCGCGCTGCCCGAGACGCCGCCGTCGGTGAGCGAGACCAACGGGGCCGTCCGCAAGACCATGATGGGTTCCCTGGAAGTGGAGGGCGAAGGCCCGCTGGTGGTCCGGGAGAAGACCCACCCGGCCGCCCCGATGGCGCTCGACCAGGCGCTCTACGAGATGGAGCTGGTCGGCCACGACTTCTACCTCTTCGTGGAGAAGGACAGCGGCCTGCCGAGCGTCGTCTACCGCCGGCACGGTTACCACTACGGCGTCATCCACCTGAAGGCCGACGGCTCGACCGTCGAGGGCGGCGGTGCCGGAGGGGCGATCGGCGGCTCCGGCGACGACGACTGACGAGTCGAGCGGTACGGGAGATTCGAGCAGTGCGGGCGACCCCGGCGGCCGGTGCCGCCGGGGTCGCCCGTTCTCCGGCGGCCCGTCAGCCGTGCGTCCGGAAGCGTTCCGAAGGCTCCCCGGTGGATGACCGGGGGCTTCCCGCGGTTCGCCGGTGCGCCCGGGGCGTGCGCCGAGGGCCGGTGGGGCGGCGCCGGGACCGGTCCGGCCGGGAAGGTCACCCCGTGCGGGGCAATGGCGCCGGAGGGTGACCGTAGGGGGCCCCGGGCGTGGAATGATTGGCGGACGACGACCGGCGACGGGGGAGGAGCGGATGGGGGATCACTTCGGGCTGGGGCCCGCTACAGGGCCGGTCGCGGGGGTGCGGCCGAGACCCGGGGACGAGCCCGAGTACGACCTCCGCCGCAGGGAGCCGATTCGCGTTCTGGTGGTGGACGACCACGCGCTCTTCCGGCGCGGCCTGGAGATCGTGCTGGCCGAGGAGGCGGACATCACCGTGGTCGGCGAGGCCGGTGACGGCGCCGAGGCGGTCCTCAAGGCGGCCGACCTGCTGCCCGACATCATCCTGATGGACGTTCGGATGCCGCGCCGCAGCGGGATCGAGGCCTGCACCGCGATCAAGGACGTGGCGCCGAGCACCAAGATCATCATGCTGACGATAAGCGACGAGGAGGCCGACCTCTACGAGGCCATCAAGGCCGGTGCCACCGGCTACCTCCTCAAGGAGATCTCCACCGACGAGGTCGCCACGGCGATTCGCGCGGTCGCCGACGGGCAGTCCCAGATCAGCCCGTCGATGGCGTCCAAGTTGCTGACCGAGTTCAAGTCGATGATCCAGCGACGGTCCGACGAGCGGGAGTTGGTGCCCGCGCCCCGGCTCACGGACCGTGAGCTGGAGGTGTTGAAGCTGGTGGCCACCGGGATGAACAACCGGGAGATCGCCAAGGAGCTGTTCATCAGCGAGAACACCGTGAAGAACCACGTGCGCAACATCCTGGAGAAGCTCCAACTGCACTCCAGGATGGAGGCCGTGGTCTACGCGATGCGGGAGAAGATCCTCGAAATAGGGTGAGGCTGCGGGAGCGGGGCCGTGCGGCCCCGCTCCCGCTTCCGCTCCTGTCCGCGGGGCGCCGGGCCCCGCCTCGCCTCGCCTCGCCCGCCCCGCCTAGGTTCAGGCGAGTAGGCGCTCCAGCGCCGGGCGCAGCGCCTCGTCGTGCAGCGTCTCCACCCGGACTGCGTCGCAGCCGACCCAGTCGGCCGCCTCGCGCAGCGCGGTGGCCAGTGCCCCGACGTGCCGCGGCGAGTCCAGCGACACCTGGCGGGCCACCAGGGTCCGCCCCTCGCGGGCCGGATCGACCCGGCCGACCAGCCGGCCGCCGGTCAGCAGCGGCATCGCGAAGTACCCGTGCACCCGCTTGTGCTTCGGGGTGTACGCCTCCAGCCGATGGGTCATGCCGAAGATCCGCTCGGTCCGCGGGCGCTCCCAGACCAGCGAGTCGAACGGCGAGAGCAGCGTGGTCCGGTGGCGGCCCCGGGGCGGTCCGGCGAGGGCCGCCGGGTCGGCCCAGGCGGCGGCCGGGGCGCCGTCCGGACCCCAGCCGGCCACCTCGACCGGCACGAGGCCGGAGTCGGCGACGACCGAGTCGAACTGCTCGGCGCGCAGGCGGTGGTAGTCGAGCAGGTCGGCCCGGGTGGCCACGCCGAGGGCTGCGCCGGACTGGGCGACCAGGGTGCGCAGGCACTCCTCGTCGGTCGGGTCCGCCGCGAACAGCTCGGCGGGAACCGCCTGTTCGGCCAGCGAGTAGACGCGCTTCCAGCTGCGGCGGTCGGTGCAGACGACGTCGCCGAAGCTCAGTGCCCGCTCCACCGCGATCTTGGTGTCGGACCAGTCCCACCAGTCGGCGGTCTTCTTGGCGCCGCCCAACTCGGTGGAGGTGAGCGGTCCTTCGGTTCGCAGCTTCGCCAGCACCGAGCGGTAGGTGGCCTCGTCGACCTCCTTGCCCCAGACGTGGGCGCGCTCGCGGTAGCGGCGGCGCCGGAAGGCGAACAGCGGCCATTCCTCGATCGGCAGGATGCAGGCCGCGTGCGACCAGTACTCGAAACTGGTCCCCTTGCCCCAGTACGCGGCCTCGACCGCCGGGCGGCCGACGGCGCCGAGCCGCGCGTACGGGATCAGTTCGTGGGAGCGGGCCAGGACCGAGATGGTGTCGAGCTGGACGGCGCCGAGGTGGCGCAGCACCCCGCGCACGCCGCCCGGGCGGTCCGGGGCGCCGAGCAGTCCCTGTGCGCGCAGGGCGATCCGGCGGGCGTCGTCGGCGCCGAGCGTCGTCACCGGTGGCGGGGCGGGGGTCCGGCCGGTGGCGGGGCGGCCGGCCGGGCGCGAGGTCGAGGCGGTCATGCCGGCGAGGGTAGACGGGGGTACTGACAATCCGCCCGTCGGCCGGCACCGCCGGCCGCCCGCGGGGCTCCCGCCGGTCGGGTGCGGGCGGGCTTCGGCGGGTTCAGCCGGTGAGGTCGGTGAGGTCGGTGGCCGGACCGGTGGCGAGGTCGCCGGGGAGCATGGCGCCGATCCAGGCGTCGTGGAACGTTCCGCGCTGCTCGGCGAAGGAGCGCAGGGTGCCCTCGACCCGGAAACCGACCTTCTCGGCCACCGCGCGGGAGCCCTCGTTGCCCACGTAGGCGACCCACTCCAGGCGGCGCACGCCCAGTTCGGTGAGGCCGTAGCGGGCGACCTCGCGGGCGGCCTCCACGGTGTAGCCGCGACCGCGGAACTCCTTGGTCGCCCACCAGCCGACCTCGGCGGCGCCCGGTCGGCCGGGACAGCCGACGAGCCCCTGGGTGCCGACCATCGATCCGGTCTCGCGCTCGAAGACGCACCAGATCCGGCTCTCGCCGGTCCGCCAGCCGTTGGCGGCGAGGTCGTGGACGAAGTACTCGGCGTCCTCGCGCCGGTACGGGACGGGGACGACCGTCCAGTGCTGGATGGCCTCGTCCTGGCAGGCGGCGAGGATCGCGTCGATGTCGGACTCCTGCGGGGCCCGCAGCACCAGGCGGTCGGTGGTGAGGACGACGGGCTCGACGGTCCGCGCTTCGGTCTGCTCTTCCGGTTGATCTTCCATGGGTGGATTATTCCGTGCAGAGAGGAATGCGAGCATCCGATTAACGGATCGCACCGGCCAACTCTCCGGACAGTCGCCCGGTTTGCCCCGGTGAGTGGCGCTATCGGGTCATGTGCTCGCACGGGTGACACGGGAATACCGTGCTGACGCACCTCCCGGGGCGTTGGACTCCTCGCATACGATGGCCCGTGCGGTGGGGTGGACCCACCGTGCAGTCGTCCAGTGCCAATACAGGCAAGGAGCCCGCTCAAGTGTCCGTCTTCGACAAGATCCTGCGCGCCGGCGAAGGCAAGATCCTTCGCAAGCTGCAGCGGATTGCTGCCCAGGTCAACTCCATCGAAGAGGACTTCGTCAACCTCACCGACGCCGAGCTCCGCGCGCTGACCGACGAGTACAAGCAGCGGCTCGTCGACGGCGAGACGCTGGACGACATCCTCCCCGAGGCGTTCGCCACCGTCCGTGAGGCCGCCAAGCGCGTCCTCGGCCAGCGGCACTACGACGTCCAGCTCATGGGTGGCGCCGCGCTGCACCTCGGCTACGTCGCCGAGATGCGCACCGGTGAGGGCAAGACCCTGGTCGGCACGCTGCCCACGTACCTCAACGCGCTCACGGGCAAGGGCGTGCACCTGATCACCGTCAACGACTACCTCGCCGAGCGCGACTCGGAGTGGATGGGCCGGGTGCACCGCTTCCTCGGTCTCGAGGTCGGTGTGATCCTCGGCAACATGACGCCCGCCGAGCGCAAGCGCCAGTACTCGATGGACATCACGTACGGCACCAACAACGAGTTCGGCTTCGACTACCTCCGCGACAACATGGCCTGGTCGAAGGACGAACTCGTCCAGCGCGGCCACTTCTTCGCGGTGGTCGACGAGGTCGACTCGATCCTCATCGACGAGGCCCGCACCCCGCTGATCATCTCCGGTCCGGCCGACCAGGCGACCAAGTGGTACGCCGACTTCGCCAAGCTGGTCCAGCGCCTGAAGATCGACCGCGACTACGAGGTCGACGAGAAGAAGCGCACCGTCGGCGTGCTGGAGGAGGGTGTCACCCGGGTCGAGGACTACCTCGGCATGGACAACCTCTACGAGTCGGTGAACACCCCGCTGGTCGGCTTCCTGAACAACGCCATCAAGGCGAAGGAGCTGTACAAGCGGGACAAGGACTACGTCGTGATGAACGGCGAGGTCATGATCGTCGACGAGCACACCGGCCGCATCCTGGCCGGCCGCCGCTACAACGAGGGCATGCACCAGGCGATCGAGGCCAAGGAGGGGGTGGAGGTCCAGAACGAGAACCAGACCCTCGCGACCATCACCCTCCAGAACTTCTTCCGCCTGTACGACAAGCTGGCCGGCATGACCGGTACCGGCACCACCGAGGCGGCCGAGTTCCACCAGATCTACAAGCTCGGCGTCGTGCCGATCCCGACCAACAAGTCGCCGCTGCGCATCGACCAGCCCGACCTGATCTACAAGTCGGAGCCGGCCAAGTTCGCCGCCGTGGTCGAGGACATCGCCGAGAAGCACGAGAAGGGCCAGCCGGTGCTGGTCGGTACCGTCTCGGTCGAGAAGTCGGAGTACCTCTCGCAGGAGCTGCGCAAGCGCGGGGTCCCGCACGAGGTGCTGAACGCCAAGCACCACGAGCGCGAGGCGCAGATCGTCGCGCAGGCGGGCCGCAAGGGCGCCGTCACCGTCGCCACCAACATGGCCGGCCGTGGTACCGACATCATGCTCGGCGGCAACCCGGACCACCTCGCCGCGGCCGAGCTGGCCCAGCGCGGACTCTCCTCGGCCGACAACCCGGAGGAGTACGAGGCCGAGTTCCCGGCCGCGCTGGAGAAGGCCAAGGCCTCCGTGAAGGCGGAGCAGGAGGAGGTCAAGGAGGCCGGCGGCCTCTACGTCCTCGGCACCGAGCGGCACGAGTCCCGCCGGATCGACAACCAGCTGCGCGGCCGTTCCGGCCGTCAGGGCGACCCGGGCGAGTCCCGCTTCTACCTGTCCCTGGGCGACGACCTGATGCGCCTGTTCAAGGCCGGCATGGTCGAGCGCGTGCTCTCGATGGCCAACGTGCCCGAGGACGTGCCGATCGAGTCGAAGATGGTCACCCGGGCGATCGCCTCCGCGCAGACCCAGGTCGAGCAGCAGAACTTCGAGATCCGCAAGAACGTCCTCAAGTACGACGAGGTGCTGAACCGCCAGCGCGAGGTCATCTACGGCGAGCGCCGTCGCGTGCTGGAGGGCGAGGACCTGCAGGAGCAGGTCGGCCACTTCATGGACGACACCGTCCAGGCGTACGTCCAGGCCGCCACCGGTGAGGGCTTCGAGGACGACTGGGACCTGGAGAAGCTCTGGACCGCGCTCAAGCAGCTCTACCCGGTCACCCTGGAGCTGGAGCAGCTGGAGGAGGAGGCCGGCGGCGCCGCCGGGCTCACCTCGGAGTTCCTCACCAAGGTCATCCAGGAGGACGTCCAGGCGCAGTACGGCGCCCGTGAGGACCAGCTCGGTGCGGAGATCATGCGCGAGCTGGAGCGCCGGGTCGTCCTCTCGGTGCTGGACCGCCGCTGGCGCGAGCACCTCTACGAGATGGACTACCTGCAGGAGGGCATCGGCCTGCGGGCCATGGCGCAGCGCGACCCGCTGGTCGAGTACCAGCGCGAGGGCTTCGACATGTTCACCGCGATGATGGAGGGCATCAAGGAGGAGTCCGTCGGCTACCTGTTCAACCTGGAGGTCCAGGTCGAGCAGCAGGTCGAGGAGGTCCCGGTCGAGGACGCCGCGGTGCTCCTCGACAAGCTGGAGAAGGACTCCGCCCGTCCGGAGATCAAGGCCAAGGGCCTGGAGGCCCCGAAGCCGCAGCGGCTGCACTACACGGCCCCCTCGGAGGAGGTCGGCGGCGGTGTGGTCGAGGGCGAGTTCGAGGACCTCGGCGCGGAGGACGAGGGCGACGGGCTGACCCGGGCCGAGCGCCGCAAGGCCGCCAAGTCGGCCAAGGGCCGCCGCCGCAAGAGCTGAATCCGGTCCGGCCGCTCCGGCCGGCCGCCGCGCAGGGCGCCGCTCCCGTACGGGGGTGGCGCCCTGCGCCGTTCGCGGACGCCCCTGCGGCGCGTTCACCGGGCCTCCACGGCGGTGCACTGCCACTGGCCGGCCGGTCCGCGCCGCTCCAGCCGGAACGCGACCACGTGGTGCCGGGTGCCGAGGTCGACCCGGACACAGGCCTCGACGGCCTCCGGCGAGGGCGAGCGGTCGTGTACCGGCCCGAGTCTCGGCCGCTCGCCGGTGCGGGTCCGGCGCAGGGTGCCGGCCCGGACCAGGGCGGCGAGCTGGCCGTAGCCGTCCAGCGTGGTGTGGCGCAGCAGCTGGCCGGACGGCCGGGCGCCGGTGAGCACCTCCACCAGCTGGTGGGCGAACCGGGTGCTCAGCCCGGCGCGCGGGTCGTGGCCGGGCGCGGCGGCGCAGGCGGCTCGGGGGTGGCGCGGGCGCCGATCGGTCTGCGGGGCGCGACAGGTCCGGAAGACGGCGCGCGGACGGTGCGGGCGCGCCGACAGCACGGCGGGAGGGCCGGCGGGCCGGACGGGAGGGCCGGCGGCCGGGACGGGCGGGACCGGCGGGGCGGGGCGGTTCGGGCAGGTGGTCATGGGCCTTCCTCGGAGCGGGTGGTACGAGTACGGACGGGTCCTTGCTAGCCGGGGCCCGCACGAGGTGGCAACCGGGTTCCCGGCCCGGCCCGGGGTGGTCCGGAAGTTCACCTATCCGGGTGAGTCGACCGCCGCGGCAAGGGCTGTGGGCCCGGTTCGGGAGGCGCGGGGTTGACGCCCGGCGCCGCGCGGAAGGGCCCGAAAGGGGACGGTGGGATCGCCGGGACGGCGGCGGGCCCGGGCCGGGCCGGGGCGGCCGTGCCGGGCCGGAGACCGGGGCCGAGGGCGGTACGGAGGCCGGAACCGGGTCGGGCCGCGCGGCGGCCGCGTTGCGCGGTCGGCCGGTGGGCGCGCACGATCGGATCCTGACCGGAACCAGGACCGGAACCGGACCCCGAAGCAGGACCGGAACCGGGCCGGGCCCCGGACGGGCCGGACGGGCGGAAGCGCGTGGGCGGCCCGGGACGGCCACCGCCCCCGGCGACACGACCACCGCCCCCGACGACGACAGGCGGCCGGCATGACGACACGGGTACCGACGACACGGCTGTCCGGGACACGGACGGCGGGACCGGGCAGCACCGACGGCGCTCCCCGGCGCGGGCTGGTGCTGGGCGGCGGCGGCATGCTCGGCGCCGCCTGGACGGTCGGTGCGCTGTGCGCCGTCGAGGAGTCGACCGGCTGGCGGCCCGGCGACGCCGAAGTCCTGCTCGGCACCTCGGCGGGCGCGATCCTGGCCGCGCTGCTGGCCGCCGGCGTCGACGCCGGCGGGCTCCGTGACCACCAGCGCGGTCTGCCGGTCACGGACGGGCCGCTGGCCGGGATCGACTTCGACTACGACACGGCGGTCGGCGGTGCCCTGCCGCCGCGCCCACGGGCCGGTATCGGCTCGCCGGGCCTGCTGCGTGACGCGGTCCGCCACCCGCGCGAGTACCCGCTGCTGACCATGGTCTCGGCGATCGCCCCGCACGGCCGGGGTTCGCTGGAGCCGGTGGGCGGGCTGGTCGGTGCCCTGTTCGGCCCCGGCGGCTGGCCGTCCGGGCCGCCGGGTTCGGCGCTGCGGGTCGTGGCGGTGGACTACCGCGGCGGGCACCGGGTGGTCTTCGGGGACGCGGACGCGCCGCCCGCCGACGTCGCCGAGGCGGTGATGGCGTCCTGCGCGATCCCCGGGTGGTTCACGCCGGTCCGGCTGGACGGCTCCGCGTACGTGGACGGCGGCTGCTGGTCGGCCACCAACGCCGATCTGATGCTCGACCGGGGCCTGGACGAGGTGTACGTCCTCGCCCCGATGGCCCTGCGGAACGATCCGCGGGGGCGCTCGAAGCCCGGCCGGGGCACGTCGGACCCGTGGCGCGCCCGGCGCGTCCGGGACCGCCCGCGCGGCGTGCTGGCCCAGCTGGTGAGCCGCTACCGCCGGGCGGTGACCCGGCAACTGCTCCGCGAGGCCGGTCTGCTGCGGGCCGGCGGGGTCCGTGTGCACCTGCTCGCGCCCACGCCGGCGGACCTGGCGGTGATGGGTCCGAACATGATGGATCCGGCCCGCCGGGGCCCGGTCCTGGAGAGCGCCCTGGCCACCTGCCGGGAGGCCCTGGAAGCCGCGCGGTGAGGACGGCGCAGGGGTGACCGGGCAGCCCTCGGCGGACGGACCGGGCCCGGCTGAGGCCCGGCTGCGGGTCCGGCTGCGGTCCAGAGGTCGGGGCGTGCGTCGACGGCCGCGCGCCGGGGCGTGCCGCTGCGGACGGGGCGCCCGGGAGCCCCCGGGCCGCACGCCCGGCGGCGGGTGCGCCGGATCGGGACGAACGCGGTGATCACAGGGCGGCGTCGGGCGCTTATTCTGGGGGCGCTGGAAGCTGTGCCGCTGGACGAACCGGAGAGTGCCACCGATGCGCGTGTACGTGCCCACCACCCTGACCGGCCTGGCGGCGGCCCATTCCGGCGGTGCGCTGGAGCAGTCCGCGGCGTACGCCGTGACGCCCGCGCTGCGCGAGTGGTACGTCAGTGACGACCTGGAGGAACTGGAGTACGCGGCGCTGAACCGGGCCGCCCAGTCCTCGCTGCGGCTGCTGGCCGCCGAACCGGACGCCCCGCGCCGCCGCGTCGTGGTCGCGCTGGACGTCGCCGACTCGGCGGTGAAGCCGTTCCCCGGCGACGAGTACCAGGACCAGGCCTCGCTCGGCCGGGTGGTGCTCGCCGGACCGGTGAAGCTGGCCAAGGCGGCCGCGGTGCACGCGGACGTGGCCGACCAGGACGTGGTCACGGACGTCGAGGCGGCGGTGGCCGCGGTGGCGGCGGCCGACGCGGGCGACCAGGACGCCCAGTTCACCGTGGACGGCGCCGAGGACCACGACCTGCTCTGGTTCGCCACCCAGGAGATCACCGCACTGCTCCCCTGAGCCTGCCGGGGTCCGCCGGGGTCCGCCGGGCCGACCTGACGGCCGGGGTCCGCCGGGTGCCGGCGGGAGCTGCCCGTCCGTCCGCCCCACCCGCCCCACCCGCCCTGACCGGCGGGTCGGCGGTTCCGGCGGACGAGGGCGCGGTGATTCCCGCCCTACCGGTCTGTCGGTACCCGGCGTTACCGTTCCCTGCGTGCGCACTCATATCGTCTGGGACTGGAACGGCACGCTCTTCCATGACATGGAGGCGGTGCTCGGAGCGAGCAACGCCGCATTCGCGACCGTCGGCGTCGGGCCGATGACGCTGCAGGAGTACCGCGAGCAGTACGAGATCCCGATTCCCCGTTTCTACCAGCGGCTGCTCGGCCGGCTGCCCTCCGACGCCGAGTGGCTGGAGCTGGACGACGCGTTCCACCGCCGCTACCACGAGCTGAGCGTGGCCTGCGGGCTGACCGAGGGCGTGCTGGACCTGCTGGACGGCTGGCGGGCGGCCGGGCACAGCCAGTCGCTGCTGTCGCTGTACGAGCACACCCGGCTGCTTCCGGTGGTCGACGGCTTCGGCCTGACCGGGCAGTTCCTGCGGGTGGACGGGCGCAGCGGCCCGGCCGGCGGGCAGAAGGCGGAGCATCTGGTCCGGCACCTGGAGGCGCTGGGCGAGCACGTGGACCCGGCCCGGACGGTGCTGATCGGGGACGCGGCGGACGACGCGCTCGCCGCGCTGAGCGCGGGTGCGCACGCCGTGCTGTACACCGGCGGCTCGCACACCCGGCAGAAGCTGGAGCCGGTGGGCGTGCCGGTGGTGGACACGCTGGCCGAGGCGGTCGAGCTGGCCGCCCGGCTCGCCGGCTGAGGCGACACCCGCCTCGCCCGGCTCACCGCCTGAGGCGACACCCGCCCGCGCGTCCACCCGGAGCCCACCGGGGACCGGCCCGGGACCGGACCGGCACCCGCAGAGGATCCGCCGAGGCTCGCCGGCACCCCACCGCCGGCCCGTCGGCCCGCGAGGCCCGGGGCCTGTCCGTACGGCCGCCGGCCGTCGCCCCCGGGTGGCGTGGCGCGCGCCACGTCCACCGTTGGCGTGTCCGGGCGGGCGATCGGGCCCGCCGCTGGTCAGTCTGGAGGGCGTCGGGCCCGTCGTCGGAGCGGGCCGGCCGCCGGACGACGAGTGGAGCCCGCCATGCCCATCGACGCAGTCACCCAGGTCCCGGTCCCGGGCAACGAGCCGGTGCGGACGTACGCGCCCGGCAGCCCGGAGCGGTCCCGGCTGGTGCGGCGGCTGGACGAGCTGGCGGCCGAGCCGGTCCCGCTGCCGATGACCATCGGCGGCGAGCAGCGGTTCGGCGGCGGTGAGCGGATCGACGTCGTCCAGCCGCACCACCACGCGGCGAAGCTGGGCGTGCTCGGCAACGCCACCCGGGAGGACGGCCGGGCCGCGGTGGACGCCGCGCTGGCGGCCGGCCGGGAGTGGCGGTCGCTCTCCTTCGACGACCGGGCGGCGGTGTTCCTGCGCGCCGCCGACCTGCTGGCGGGGCCCTGGCGGGACACCCTGAACGCGGCCACCATGCTCGGGCAGTCCAAGACGGCGCAGCAGGCGGAGATCGACTCGGCCTGCGAACTGATCGACTTCTGGCGGTTCAACGTCCACTTCGCCCGGCAGATCCTGGCCGACCAGCCGGTCTCCTCGCCCGGGGTGTGGAACCGGACCGACCACCGCCCGCTGGAGGGGTTCGTCTACGCGGTCACCCCGTTCAACTTCACCGCCATCGCCGGCAACCTGCCGACCGCGCCCGCACTGATGGGCAACACCGTGGTCTGGAAGCCGGCGCCGGCCCAGACCCTGGCCGCGTACCACCTGATGCGGCTGCTGGAGGCGGCCGGGCTGCCGCCCGGGGTGGTCAACATGGTGACCGGCGACGGACAGCAGCTCTCCGCGGTCGCGCTCGCCGACCCGGCACTGGCCGGGCTGCACTTCACCGGCTCGACGGCCACCTTCCAGTCGCTCTGGCAGACGGTCGGCGCCAACATCGGCACCTACCGGACGTACCCGAGGATCGTGGGGGAGACCGGCGGCAAGGACTTCCTGCTGGCGCACCGCTCGGCCGACCCGCAGGTCCTCAAGACCGCGCTGATCCGCGGCGCCTTCGAGTACCAGGGCCAGAAGTGCTCGGCGCTCTCCCGCGCGTACCTGCCGCGCAGCCTCTGGCAGCGGATCAAGGACGACTTCCTGGCCGAGGTGGACGCGCTGGCCGTCGGCGACGTCACCGACCTGTCGAACTTCATGGGCGCGCTGATCGACCGGCGGGCCTTCGAGAAGAACCGGGACGCGATCGAGCGGGCGAAGAGCGACCCGACGGTGGAGCTGGCGGCCGGCGGCCAGTACGACGACGCGATCGGCTGGTTCGTCCGCCCGACCGTGCTGGTCTCCTCGGACCACCGCAACGAGATGTTCCGGACCGAGTACTTCGGACCGATCCTCGCCGTCCACGTCTACGAGGACTCGCGCTGGGAGGACGTGCTCGGCCGGGTCGACGCCGGCGCGCCGTACGGGCTGACCGGCGCGGTGATCGCCCAGGACCGGTACGCGATCGCCCGGGCGGTGGAGGAGCTGCGGTTCGCGGCCGGGAACTTCTACATCAACGACAAGCCGACCGGTGCCGTGGTCGGCCAGCAGCCGTTCGGCGGAGGCCGGGCGTCGGGCACCAACGACAAGGCGGGCGCCGCGCAGAACCTGCTGCGCTGGACGTCGGCCCGGTCGATCAAGGAGACGTTCGTCCCGCCGACCGACCACGTTCACCCGCACATGGGGTGAGCTCCCCGGGCCTTTCGGCTTTCGGCGCAAACCCGAGGGCGGATTGGACAAGGTGTCCAGGACGGACCGATCTTCCTGCGGGTTTGCGCCTCCCTGTCCCCTGACACCTTCGATTGATCCCGTTAGGCTGGCTGGCGTCGTCGGGTGGCTCCGCAGGCCGAACGTTTCGTCCTACCCGCTGCAGGGCTGTTCCATGCGTGCCATGGACTCCTTTCAGCTGGAGGGTGCGGCAGGATTGCGGAAGACCCGGCGGTGCACACCCACACACCACCGAGTCACGCAACGGCGCGCGACAGGAGCCAAGAAGTCATGCAGACCAAGCTGGACGCAGCCAAGGCCGAACTGCTCAGGAAGGCAGCAGCAGCCGCTGAGAACAGCCAGGTGGGGGGAGCGGCGCCGGGGGAGGGTCTGAGCAACGGCGCTCTGACCGCATACCTGCACCACTACTACCTCCACACCGCGCCCGAGGACCTGGTCGACCGCGACCCGGTCGACGTGTACGGCGCGGCCGCCTCCCACTACCGCCTCGGCCTCAAGCGGCCGCAGGGCACCGCCGAGGTGCGGGTGCACACCCCCTCGGTGGAGGAGAACGGCTGGTCCTGCGGCCACACCGTGGTCGAGGTCGTCACCGACGACATGCCCTTCCTGGTCGACTCGGTCACCAACGAGCTGTCCCGCCAGGACCGGGCGATCCACGTCGTCATCCACCCGCAGCTGGTGGTCCGCCGCGACATCACCGGCAAGCTGCTGGAGATCCTCGACGTCGACGCCTGCGCCCGCAGCCAGGCCGCCGGTGCCGAGTGGCCGGCCGACGCGATCGTCGAGTCGTGGATGCACATCGAGGTCGACCGCGAGACCGACCGCGCGGACCTGCGCGCGATCGAGACCGACCTGCGCCGCGTGCTCGGGGACGTCCGCGAGGTCGTCGAGGACTGGGGCAAGATGCGCGACTCCGCGCTCCGCCTCGCCGACGAGCTCGCCGAGCAGCCCCCGACCGGCCTTCCCGAGCAGGAGGTCGGCGAGGCCTGGGAGCTGATGCGCTGGCTCGCCGACGACCACTTCACCTTCCTCGGCTACCGCGAGTACGACCTGGTCGAGCACGAGGGCGAGGAGGTCCTCAAGGCCGTCGCCGGGACCGGCCTCGGCATCCTGCGCTCCGACCCGATCGGCCACGACGACCAGCACCACGCCGTCAGCGAGGCCTTCGGCCGGCTCTCCGCGCCGGTCCGCGCCAAGGCGCACGAGAAGAAGCTGCTCGTCCTGACCAAGGCCAACAGCCGCGCCACGGTGCACCGCCCGTCCTACCTCGACTACGTCGGCGTGAAGAAGTTCGACGCCAACGGCGTGGTCGTCGGCGAGCGCCGCTTCCTCGGCCTGTTCTCGGCCGCCGCGTACACCGAGTCGGTCAGCCGCATCCCCGTGGTCCGCCGCAAGGTCCAGGACGTCATCGCCGAGTCCGGCTTCTCCACCGAGAGCCACGACGGCCGCGACCTGCTCCAGATCCTGGAGACCTTCCCGCGGGACGAGATCTTCCAGACCCCGGCCGGCGAACTGCTCCAGATCGCCACCAGCGTGCTCTACCTGCAGGAACGCCGGAAGCTGCGGCTCTTCCTGCGCCAGGACGAGTACGGGCGCTACTTCTCCGCGCTCGTCTACCTGCCGCGCGACCGCTACACCACCCGCATCCGGCTGCGCCTGATGGACCTCCTGATGCAGGAGCTCAACGGCGCCTCGATCGACTACACGGTCTGGTCGACGGAGTCCGTGCTGACCCGACTGCACTTCGTGGTCCGGGTGACCCCGGGCAGCGAGTTGCCGCACCTGAGCGACGCCGAGGTCGAGCGGATCGAGGCCAGGCTGGCCGAGGCCGCCCGGTTCTGGATGGACGGCTTCAACGACCAGCTGCACGTCGAGCTGGGCGAGGAGAGGGCCGCGGAGCTGTCCCGCAAGTACGCCAACGCCTTCCCCGACGGCTACCGCGCCGACTTCACCGCGCGCACCGCCGTCGCCGACCTCAAGCAGATCGAGTCGCTGCACGGCGAGGGCGACTTCCGCCTCAACCTGTACCAGCCGGTCGGCGCGGGCGACGACGAGCGTCGCTTCAAGATCTACCGGGTGGGCGGCCCGATCTCGCTCACCGAGGTCCTGCCGGTCCTCCAGCGGCTCGGCGTCGAGGTGCTGGACGAGCACCCCTACGCGCTGACCCGTTCCGACCACACCACCGCCTGGGTCTACGACTTCGGTCTGCGGCTGCGCGAGGCGGTCGAGCTGACCGACGAGGCGCGCGAGCGCTTCCAGGAAACCTTCGCCGCCACCTGGACGGGCAAGGCCGAGAACGACGGCTTCAACGAGCTGGTCCTGACCGGCGGGCTGACCTGGCGCCAGGCGATGATGCTGCGCACGTACGCCAAGTACCTGCGCCAGGCGGGCTCCACGTTCTCCCAGGACTACATGGAGGACGCGCTCCGCAACAACACCCACACCACCCGCCTGCTGGTGAACCTCTTCGAGGCCCGGCTGAGCCCCAGCCACCAGCAGGGCGCCCTCGAACTGACCGAGGGGATCCTGGAGGAGCTGTCCGGCGCGCTGGACGAGGTCGTCTCCCTGGACGAGGACCGCATCCTGCGTTCCTTCCTCCACCTGATCAAGGCCACCCTGCGGACCAACTTCTTCCAGCACGACAGCGCGGGCGAGTGGCACTCGTACGTGTCGATGAAGTTCGACCCGAAGGCCATCCCGGACCTGCCGGCCCCGCGCCCGGCGTTCGAGATCTGGGTCTACTCGCCCCAGGTCGAGGGCGTGCACCTGCGCTTCGGCAAGGTCGCCCGCGGTGGTCTGCGCTGGTCCGACCGGCGTGAGGACTTCCGGACCGAGATCCTCGGCCTGGTCAAGGCGCAGATGGTGAAGAACACCGTCATCGTGCCGGTCGGCGCCAAGGGCGGCTTCGTCGCCAAGCAGCTGCCGGACCCGTCGGTGGACCGCGAGGCCTGGCTCGCCGAGGGTATTTCGTCCTACAAGACGTTCATCTCGGCGCTGCTCGACATCACCGACAACCTGGTCGGCGGCGAGGTCGTCCACCCGGCCGACGTGGTCCGCCACGACGAGGACGACACCTACCTGGTCGTCGCCGCCGACAAGGGCACCGCGACCTTCTCCGACATCGCGAACGGCGTCGCCGAGTCGTACGGCTTCTGGCTGGGCGACGCGTTCGCCTCCGGCGGCTCGGCCGGCTACGACCACAAGGGCATGGGCATCACCGCCCGCGGCGCCTGGGAGTCCGTCAAGCGCAACTTCCGCGAACTCGGCGTCGACACCCAGTCCGAGGACTTCAGCGTCATCGGCATCGGTGACATGTCCGGCGACGTCTTCGGCAACGGCATGCTGCTCAGCGAGCACATCCGCCTGGTCGCCGCCTTCGACCACCGGCACATCTTCCTCGACCCCAGCCCGGACGCGGCCGCCTCCTACGCCGAGCGCCGCCGCCTCTTCGAGCTGCCCCGCAGCTCCTGGGACGACTACGACAAGTCGCTGATCTCGTCCGGCGGCGGGGTCTTCCCGCGCAGCGCCAAGTCCATCCCGGTCTCCGCGCAGGTCCGCGAGCGCCTCGGCATCACGGCCTCCAAGCTGACCCCCGCCGAGCTCATGAAGGCCGTCCTGCAGGCGCCCGTCGACCTGTTCTGGAACGGCGGCATCGGCACCTACATCAAGGCCTCCACCGAGACCAACGCCGAGGTCGGCGACAAGGCCAACGACGCGATCCGGGTCAACGGCGAGCAGGTCCGCGCCCGCGTCATCGGTGAGGGCGGCAACCTCGGCTGCACCCAGCTCGGCCGCATCGAGTACGCGGCGACCGGCGGCCCGCAGGCCGGCGGCGGCTGGATCAACACCGACGCCATCGACAACTCGGCCGGCGTGGACACCTCGGACCACGAGGTCAACATCAAGATCCTGCTCAACCAGGTCGTCGGCGACGGCGACATGACGGTGAAGCAGCGCAACACCCTGCTCGCCGAGATGACCGACGAGGTCGGCCACCTCGTGCTGCGCAACAACTACGCGCAGAACGTGGTGCTGGCCAACGCCGTCGCCCAGGCGCACAGCATGGTCAACGTCCACTCCCGGATGATCAACCGCCTGGAGTCGGCCGGCCAGCTCGACCGGGGCCTGGAGTTCCTGCCCGCCGAGCGGCAGATCCGCGAGCGCCAGCAGAACGGCCGGGGCCTGTCCCAGCCGGAGATGTCGGTGCTGCTCGCCTACACCAAGATCACCCTGGCCGACGAGCTGCTCGCCACCGAGCTGCCCGACGACCCGTTCTTCCGCACCGCGCTGCACGACTACTTCCCGAGCGCGCTGCGGACCCGGTTCGCCGAGCAGATCGACCAGCACGCCCTGCGCCGCGAGATCATCACCACGCTGATCGTCAACGACACGATCAACCGCGGTGGCTGCACCTTCGCCTTCCGCCTGAAGGAGGAGACCGGCGCCACCTACGAGGAGATCGCCCGGACGCACACCGCCGCGCGGGCCGTCTTCGGCCTGGAGGAGATCTGGGGCGAGATCGAGGCACTGGACAACCAGGTCCCGGCCCGTGCCCAGACCAAGATGCGCCTGCACTCGCGCCGCCTGGTCGAGCGCGCCACCCGGTGGATGCTCAACAACCGGCGCCAGCCGCTGGACATCGCCGGCACCATCGAGTTCTTCCACGACCGGGTCAACCAGGTCTGGGGCTCGCTGCCCAAGCCGCTCCGCGGCGAGGACCTGGCCTGGTTCGAGTCGATCTACAACGAGCTGGCCGAGGCCGGCGTGCCGGAGGCGCTCGCCACCCGGATCGCGGGCCTCTCCTCGACCTTCCCGACCCTGGACATCACCGAGGTCGCGGACCGGTCCGGCAAGGACGTCGCCGACGTCGCCGAGCTCTACTACGACCTCGCCGACCGCCTGCAGATCACCCACCTGCTCGACCGCATCATCGAGCTGCCCCGGACGGACCGCTGGTCGTCGATGGCCCGTGCCGCCATCCGCGAGGACCTCTTCGCGGCCCACGCGGCGCTGACCGCCGACATCCTGGCCTGCGGCCCCGACGGCGCCACCCCCGAGGAGCGCTACAGCGACTGGGCGGACCTCAACTCCACCCTGCTGAACCGCGCCAAGAGCACCCTCGACGACATAAGGGGTTCGGACAACTACGAGCTGTCCAGCCTCTCGGTCGCGATGCGCGTCATCCGCACCCTGCTCCGCACGGGCTCGATGCGCTGACGGACGGCTGTTCACCCGGCGGGGGCGGGGCGCGGGAGGCGGGGGGCCCCGGGGGGGTGGTGACGCGGGGGGCGACGGCCCACCGGGACCCCCGGGGGGGGGGGCCCGGGGAGGGGCCGGCGGGTTGTCCCCCCGGGGGGCCCGCGCCCCCGGCGGCGGGCCCGCCGTGTTGTGCTGTCCGGGGAACCCGGGGAACCCGGGGAACCCGGTGGGCCGGTGCGGACAGGTGGGGGTGTGGAGCTGTCACAGCGGGGTCGGTTGAGGAACGGGGACCAGTGGGCGTTCGGGGAGCTGTTCGACGAGACAGCGGGTGACCTGTACCGGTACGCGGTGCGGGTGTCGGGGGACTGGGCGGTCGCGGAGGACGTCGTCCAGCTGACCTTCCTTGAGGCGTGGCGGCTGCGCCACAGACTGCACGAGGGCGACGAGTCGGTGCGCCCCTGGCTGTTCGGGGTCGCCGCCAACGTGCTGCGCAACACGGCCCGTGCGGCCCGGCGGCACCGGGCCGCGATGGAGCGGTTGCCGGAGCGCGACGTGGTGCCGGACTTCGCCGACGAGCTGGTCGGGCGCCTCGACGACAGTGCCCAGCTGGCCGCCGCCCGGCGCGCCCTGGTCCGGTTGCGGAAGGCCGAGCGGGACGTGTTCGGCCTCTGCGTCTGGGCCGGGCTGGACTACGCGAGCGCCGCGGAGGCCCTCGGCGTGCCGATCGGGACGGTGCGTTCGCGGCTCTCGCGCGCCCGCACCAAGCTGCGCGCGCTGGCGGAGGAAGAGCTCGGAAGTGGACGGGAACTCCGCGCGGAGGTCGGACAGGTACGGGGTGGCCGCGTCGATGCGGCCCGGTCGACACGGGAGACGAACCGATGAACGAGCACGAACGTGCGGAGCTGGCGCGGCTGTTGCCGCCGCCGGCGCGGCCCGAACTCTCTGCCGACCGCCACCGGCTGTTGAGGGGACATCTGATGAGTGAGATCCGGGAGACGAAGCCCGCGCGGGTCCGACGCGGAAAGCTCGGCTGGGTGGCGGTTCCGGCCCTGGCGGGCGGTCTGGCGCTGGCGGTGGTGCTGACGGCGGGCGGCGGTGAGGGCAGCCCGCAGAAGCAGCAGCAGGTCCAGAGCCGGACCACCGGGGACACCACGCTGAACGCGGCCCCGGCCGCCGCCGTGCAGCTGCTGACGCAGGTCGCCGACACCGCGGCCGGCAAGCCCGACCAGAAGCCCGGCAAGAACCAGTTCGTCTACGTGGACAGCCTGGTCTCCTTCGCCACCGTCAACCTGGCCACCGGCGAGTCGACCATCGACGAGCCGCACCGCCGTCAGATCTGGCTCTCGGCGGACGGCAGCCAGTGGGGCGTGCTGAAGGAGGAGGGGAGGTCCCACGAGACGGGCGAGCGCAAGCCCGGGGACACGCGTCCCGCGCCGCGCACCGACGGCGGCGAGTGGGTCGACCCGACCACCAAGCCGAGCCTGAACGCTCCGACGTACGCGTACCTGGCCGGACTGCCGACCGACCCGGACGCGCTGCTGAAGAAGATCTACACGGAGACCAAGGGCCAGGGCCGGACCCCCGACCAGGAGGCCTTCACGACCATCGGCGACCTGCTGCGCGAGCAGCTGGCGCCGCCGGCGGTCAGCGCCGCGCTCTACCGGGCGGCGGCGAAGATCCCCGGGGTCACCGTGATCGACGACTCGGTGGACGCGTCGGGCCGGCACGGTGTGGCCGTGGCGCACGTGGACGGCGGCGTCCGGAGCGAGTGGATCTTCGACCCGAAGACCCACGAGTTCCTCGGCGAGCGTCTGGTCGTCGTCGGCGAGGGCAGCGATCTGGGCAAGCCGGGCACGGTGTCCGGGCACTCGGCGGTGCTGGGCCGCACGGTCACCGCCCAGGCCGGTGAGGAGCCGAAGCAGAAGAACGCCTGATCGCGTCGTCAGTGAAGCTGTGGGGCCCGGTGGAAGCGGGCCCCACAGCCGTCTTCGGTGCCCGGTGCCCCCGGTGCCCCCGGTGCCCCCGGCGTCCTTGGTGCCCCGAGCCCGGTGCCCGGCGTGCCCGTGGGGTCAGCGCCCGGCCGCCCGCTGCAGCGCGCTGGCGAGCAGGGCGAGGTCGGTCGGCCCGTTGCCCAGCTCGCGCACCGGACGACGGGCCGGCGGCGCCCCCAGCTGGAGCGGGTCGATCGCGACGACCGTGGGCCGCAGGGTGGCGGTGCGCGGGATGCGGCCGCTGATCCGGGCGGTCTGGAACGCGGTCACGCCGCCGTCCGGCAGCCGCAGGTAGCCGCGGCCCGGGGTGGAGTCCGGCAGCGCGGCGGCGTCGCCGAGGTGGATGAGCAGGTCGGAGTCGGCCGGGTCGTCGGTGCGCAGCGCGATCCGCAGCAGGGCGGCCTCGTCGACCTCGGTGCCGGCGCTCTCCTCCGGGCGTCCGGTGGCCACCGCGAGGTGGACGCCGAGCGGGCCGCCGCGCCGGGCGACGGCGGCCAGTGCCCGGGCGAGCGGCCGGCCGGCCGGGGAGGTGGGGGAGAGCAGCGCGTCGTAGTCGTCGACCACGACGACGAGCCGGGCCGGGACCGGGCCGGCGGGTGCGGCCGGCGCGGCGGGCGGCGCCGGCGGTTCGGAGCTGCGGGGCTGGACGATCCGGGGCACGGACGGCGTGCCGCCCGCACCGACGACGGCGGGGACGGGGACGGCCGGCCGGTCGGCGTGGAGGGTGTCGTCGAGCCCCCCGTCGAGGATGCGGGTGGCGTGCCAGGAGGCGAAGTCCAGCCCGTCGAAGAGCCGCTCGCGCAGTTCCAGCTCGTCCTCCAGCGCCTCGGCGGCGAGCAGCGCCGCGCGCGGGTCGGTGGCGGCGTTGACCAGCCCGGTGACGTGCGGCAGCTCGGTGCACCCGGCGAGGCCGCCCTCGCCGGCCCGGCCCTCGACGACGGTGACGGCCAGCCGCTCGGGGCGCTCGGAGACCGCCAGCGAGGCGATCAGGGTCCGCAGCAGCTCGGTCTTGCCGGAGCCGCGCGCGCCGCCGACCAGCAGGTGCGGGCCGCCCGGGTCGGGGGACGGGAGGGTGAGCTCCGGGTCGGCGAGGTCGAGGGTGCAGAGCTCGTCGCGCGTGGTGCCGAGCAGGGCGGTGGCGGCGCCGATGCCGCCGGCGTGCGCGTCCCAGCGGGCGGAGAGCTTGGCGGGGGTGACGGTGTCGAGCTGGAGCAGGTCGAGCAGGCGCAGGGCGTCCGGGAGCGGGCCGCGGGTGACGGGTGCGGCCTCGCGCAGCGGGGCGAGGACGCGGGCGAGCCGTTCGGCCCAGGCGTCCGAGACCGCGTCGAGGGAGACCTCGTGCAGGGTCTCCCGGCCGCGGGCGACCGGCCGGTCGAGCGAGAGCTGGGTGCCGACCTCGCCGGTGATCAGGGCGGTGGCGCCGATGCCGCGGGGCAGCAGTTCGGGCTGTTCGGCGAGGCAGACCGGGAAGATGCCGACGGCCGGGCCCTGTCGCAACAGCAGGTCGAGGGCCTGCCGGGCGGCCTGGCTGTTCGGGCGCCCGTCGACCACCACGACGGTGGCGGGGTGGCCGCCGAGACCGGTCGGGCCGGTGAGGCGGGTGGTGAGCTCGGTGAGCCGGGCGGTGGCCTGGTCGTCGTCGAGGCCGAGCAGTAGCCGGCAGTCCTGGCCGTCGGTGGGGCGCAGGTGGGGCAGCCAGAGCGCCCAGGCCCAGGTGTCGGCGCGGTCCTGCGGGGCGCGGGCCGGGTCGGCGTCGACCACGACGAGGCTGAGCCCGGTCGGCGGGTGCAGCGCCGCGAGCTGGGCGACGACGGCGCGGGTGAGCGCGTCGAGCCGGTCGCGCGGTCCGCTGAGGCCGAGGCTCCCGGCGGTCTGCAGGTCGAGCGTGACCGGGACGGCGGGCAGCACGGTGCCGGGGGAGGTGCCGGGGCCGCCGGGCCGGTCGGCGGTGCCGAGCCGCAGGGTGAGCGCGTCGGGGTGGCCGGGGCCGCGCTCCCAGAGCCGGGGGCCGGGGCCGAGCGCGTTGAGCAGCAGGGTGGCGAGGTCGGGCCAGCGCTCGCGCTGGGCGGCGGCCTGCCGGGTGCGGACGGCGGCGTGGTGGCGCTCG
>NZ_JBEXNT010000108.1:0-33774 GCF_040611255.1 Kitasatospora sp. NPDC002965
CCGGCCCCGACGCGGGCGCTCCTCCGGCGGGTGCGGCGCCGGCCGCCGCGCCGGGGTCGATCTGCGACCAGGCCGAGCGGTTCGGCCGCTGGCCGGCCGGTTCGGAGCAGGCCCGGCTCTGCCACAGCATCTACGGCTGAGGCGGGCGCGGCGGGACCGACGGCTCTCCCGGGGCCGGCCGCGCGGGGCCTGTGTCGGAGCCGTGTGCAAGGTCCCGCGCAAGGTCCCGTTCAGGGCCCCCGTGTCGGGGCACGTGCCAGGGCCTGCGCCGTCGGGGCGCAGGCCCTGCACCGCGGAACGGCTCGGCCGCCGCCCGTCGCTGCCCGGCGGCCCCGCACCGATCGGTTCTCCGCCGGTCCGTACGGGGCCGGTCCGTACGGGGCCGGTCAGCGGCGGCCGATCAGCCGGGGGCGGTCAGCGGCAGGCGGTCAGCGGCGGCCGGTCAGCCGCGCCTGTTCAACTCCGGCCGGCCAGCAGCGCCTGGTCCAGGCGCGGGGCGAGGACGCGGGCCAGCGTGTCGGTGATGTGGCCGGTGTCGCGGTAGAGGATCACTCCCTCCAGCACGGACGGGCAGTCGAGGCCGGTGCCCGGGCAGAGCAGCGGACCGAGGTCGAGGACACTGACGCCGTACCGCCCGGCCAGACCGCCGTCGATCAGCGGGTCGCGCTCGAAGGCCGACTCGCGCGGGAAGAAGCAGGCGTCCGAACGGCCGTCGGAGGCGGCCAGGCAGGTGGGGATGTCCTTGCCCGGCATCGGCGTGTCACCCAGGTAGGCGAGCGGTGTGCCGAGGGCCGACAGCCGGTCGAGGGTGCGGGTCCAGCCCTCGGTGCGCTCGTCCTGGCCGCCGTACCGGTTGAGGCCGGCCATCAGGACGAGGCGCGGCTTGGGGCCGACGGCCAGCCGGGTGAGGGTGTTCTCGCGCCAGCGGTCGCACTCCTCGAAGGTGCGGCCGAGGACGTTGTTCCGCACGGTCAGCGTGGCCAGCGGGCAGCCCGGCTTGACCAGCACCTCCAGTGCCCAGTGCCGCTGGTCGGCCATGGCGAGGGCCGCGGAGATCCACTGTCCGGCGTGCGAGTCGCCGATCAGGACGATCCGGTCCGGGCTGGACTCGGTGCCGAACAGGCAGCGCGGGCTGTTCTCCGCGGCGAGCGGGATCTCGCAGCCCTTGCCCGGCGGGAAGTCCTCCCGGGCGCGGGCCAGCGAGGGGGTGAGGGCGAGGACCCTGGTCCCGGGGGCCAGCAGGCCCGGGCCGTCCACGGCACCGGCCGGTGCGACGGCGGGCGCGTTCGGGTCGCCGAGTGCCCGGACGGTCCCACCGCCCAGGGTGAGCCCGGCGATCAGCGGGATGATCAGGGCGCTGGCGCCGACCGCGAGCCCGCGGCGCGGGGCCGGGCTGCTGCCGTACCGCAGCGGCTGTTCGACCAGGCGCATCGTGAGCCAGGCCGGCAGGGCGCTCGCCGCCGTGAGCAGGACCAGGGTGGTCCACGGGAGGGCGCCGTAGCGGGCCTGGGCGATGATCAGGACCGGCCAGTGCCAGAGGTACCAGGCGTAGGAGAGGCGGCCGGCGGCACGCAGCGGCCGGGTGGCGAGCAGCCGGCCGGCGTCGGTGGGGCCGAGCGCACGGTGGGCCGGGCCGGCCAGCAGGACGGCGGCGGTGCCGAGGACGGGCAGCAGGGCGGCGCTGCCGGGGAACGGCGTGTTGCGGTCGTACCGGAAGACCGCGATCACGACGGCCGCGGCGCCGGCCCAGCCGAGGACGCGCAGCACCCAGCCCCCGAGGCGCGTGCCGGGTCCGCCGCGCCCGAGGCGGGCGGTGAGCGCCGGCGCGGCCAGCGCGGCGCACGCGCCGGCGGCGAACTCCCAGAGACGGCTCGCGGTGGAGAAGTAGCCGAGCGGCGCGGAGCCGGCCGTCCACCGGATGCAGAGCAGCAGGGAGACGCCGCCGACGGCGAGGGTGGCGACGGAGATCGCGGCGGTACGGCGGCGGCCGACCAGGTAGCGGGCGAGGCCGAGCAGCAGGACGCCCCAGAGCAGGTAGAACTGGTTCTCCACCCCGAGCGACCAGAAGTGCTGGAGCGGGCTCGGGTCGCGCTCGGCCGCGAGGTAGTCGGTCTGCTGGCCGACGAACCGCCAGTTGGCGAACTGTCCGGCGGAGGCGATCAGGTCACGGGCCAGGTCGGTGCCGCGCAGCGGGTCGAGCAGCGCGCCCCCGGCGAGGGCGGTGGCGACCAGGACGACGGCCGCCGCGGGCAGGATGCGGCGGGCCCGGCGGGACGCGAAGTCCCACAGGCCGATCGGGCGGGCGAGCAGCAGGCCGGTGATCAGGAAGCCGGAGATGACGAAGAAGATGTCGACACCGACGTAGCCGCCGGTGAAGGCGGGCACGGTCGCGTGGAAGGCGAGGACGGAGAGCACGGCGACGCCGCGCAGTCCTTCGATGTCGGGGCGGAAGGCCGCCCGCGTCCGGGGCCGGTCGGCCGGTCCGGTGGTCGCGGGTCCGGCGCGGTGGGCCGGTTCGACGGCCGACCCGGTGGCCACGGACCCCGCGGACGCGATGACCGCGGTGCCGGAGGTGTCGGCGGACGGCCCGGGTACGAGAACGACGGGGACAAGTTCGTTGCTGACGGCGGACGGTGACGTTGCGTCATCCGGAAGGGCGGCGCGAGACGGCTCGGCGCCCGGTGGTACGGCCGTGGGCACGGCGGTGCTCCTTGCAGGGCTGGCAGCGGTGGTCGGGGCCGCCGGGCCGATGGGGCGGCCAGGCGGCGAGTCCGCGCCGGTGGGGCGACGCGCAAGGAAGAGGGGGAAGTCGTTTCGAGCGATGTTCTCTGACGGCAGGTCAGAAGATGAGCGGGTCGGCCCAGCCGGACGCCAGCAGGCCGCAGAGCAGCAGCACGGCGGTGACGGCGACCGACTCGGCCCGGCCGAAGCGCAGTTCGGCGGCGGAGCCCGGGGTCGGGTCGTCCGCGGGGCGTGCGAGGTCCGCGACGGTGGCGTCGTTGCCACCCCGGAGCAGCGGCCAGAGGGCCCTGATCAGCGGAACCATGGTGTACGTGGTCAGTGCGAGCAGGCCGGCGAGCGCCCAGTACGGCTGCCAGCCGTACAGGGAGACGGCCCGGGCGAGCCCGGCCGCGCCGGCCACGATGACGAAGCCGAGCCAGCCGACGCCGATCCGGGCGACGGCCCGGGCCAGCGAGGTGCCGCCCGAGACGGCGCCGGTGGGCACCCACTCGGCGCTGCGGCGTCGCAGCGCGTGTGCGATGGCGACCACGTGGCAGAGCCCGCCCAGGAGTTGGACCCGGGTGACCTCGAAGCGCCAGCGGGTGCGGGACATCGCGGGCAGCAGCACGAGCGAGACCCAGATCGGCGGCAGGAAGGGCAGGACCTGCCAGGGGGCGATCTCGTCGGGCCGGAAGAACAGCATGATCAGCGCCGGCAGCGGGACGGCGAAGACGTTCACCGCGCTGGTGAGGTAGCCGAGGATGCCGTTCCAGAAGCAGAGCCGGGCCGAGCGGGGCAGCGGGCCGCGCCGGAAGTCGGGGTCTCCGACCAGCGCGAGCGAGCCGAGGCACCAGCGGTACTGCTGGCTGATGAACGCGGGCAGGCCGGTGGGCGACATGCCCTTGGCGAGCAGGGCGGGCACGTACCGGGTGGTCCAGCCGGCGCGGGCGAGCGAGAGGCCGGTGTAGAGGTCCTCGCTGTGGTCGATCTCGGCGAAGCCGCCGACGCGTTCGAGGGAGGCGCGCCGGTAGAGCGCGTTGGTACCGCAGCAGACGGTGCCGTCCTGGGCGTCCCGGGAGGGCTGGATCCAGCGGTAGAAGATCTCCTGGGTGGCTCCGGCCGCGCGCTCCAGCCAGGACATCCCGGGATCGGTGTCGAAGCACTGCGGGCTCTGCACGATGCCGACGTTCGGGTCGTCGAGGTACGGCACGAGGTGCTGCAGGAAGTCCGGGCGCGGGCAGAAGTCGGCGTCGAGGACGGCGATGATGTCGCCGGTCCCCTCGGCCAGGCCGTGGTTGAGGTTGCCGGCCTTCTTGAAGCGGCCCCGGTCCGGGCGGGCGCGGTACTCGAAGCCGTAGGACTCGGCGAGTTCGCGCACCTCGGGCCGGTTCGCGTCGTCGAGGACCAGGACGGTGAGTGCGCCGGGCCAGCGGACGGCTGCGGTGTGCCGGTAGGCGTTGTCCAGGACGGCGAGCGGTTCGCCGGCGGTGGGCAGCAGCAGGTCGACGCCGGGGTGGTGCGCGGGGCTCCAGGCCCGGACCAGCAGGTCGTGCGAGTCACGGGTGAAGCGGCGGGAACGCTGGCCGTCGGCGATGGAGAGCAGCCAGGTCGCGGCGTTGAGCACGGTGAGTGCGAGGAACGGCCAGAGCAGCGGCCGGCTGAGCGCGAAGAGGCCCAGCGTGGCGGTGGCACCGGCGTAGGAGAGGGTCGCGCAGAGCAGGACCCATCGGCGCTGCGGTCCGAAGTACCAGTAGAGCTCCTGGTCGTCGGGCGGATCTGGCAGCCGAGACGGTCCGTCGCCGGGCCGGTCGCCGGATATTCGGCGGGCACGGCGCGGATCCGTGTCGGTTGCGGACATGGCGTTGCCATGGAGTACGGGCATGCGGAAATGGCCCCCCTGGGCTGGGACGGAACGTGACCGTGCGTCGCCAGCCTCTCACAATGGCCTAGACCAATCGTTAACGAGGTATGACATCCCAGCATCACCGCAGGTCAGGACTTTGACGGCATGTCAGATTCGTGCACGTCCTGACGAAATGTCATCATTACCGGACGGTAAGCGCCTTGACCAGCTTCTCGAAGCGCAGGTCGGAGCGGAGCGGGATCCCGAACCGCTCGTCGCCGTACGGGAAGGGGGAGTAGACGCCCGTGCGGTGGAATCCCCGGCGCTCGTACCAGGCGATCAGGTCGGCCCGCTGCTCGATCACCGTCATCTCCAGCTCGGCGGCCCCCCACTCCCCTGCCGCGAACCGCTCGGCCTCCCCGAGCACGGCCCGTCCGACGCCGCCGCCCTGGCGGCCGGGACGCACCGAGAACATGCCGAAGTAGGCGTGCTCGCCCCGGCGCTCCAACTGGCAGCAGGCGAGCAGTTCGCCGTCCCGCTCGGCGAGCAGCACCACGCCGTCGGGGTGGGTGACGGCCGCGGTGACACCCTCCGCGTCGGTGCGCTGGCCCTCCAGCAGGTCGGCCTCGGTGGTCCAGCCGGCCCGGCTGGAGTCGCCCCGGTAGGCGGACTCGACCAGCTCGACGAGAGCGGCGACGTCCGCCGTGGTCGCGGGGCGGAAGGTGAGGCGGTCGGCCGCGGTCTCGGCGGCCTCTCGGGTGGTCTCGGGCACGAGGTTCCTCGTCTCACGGTGGCCCGGGCGGTGACCCGGGCGGGCAGCGGCCGTTCGGGCCGATCCCTGGCATCGTGCCACAGCCCGGCCGGGCCCCGACCTGCGCGGAACGCCGGCCGTCCCCTCCACCGGTCCGCCCACCGACTCGTCCACCGGTCCGTCCACCACCCGGACGGTCCGCCCGGCCGCCGCGCGCCCTCGGGCAGGATGGCCGGGACACCCGTCGGACCGCCCGCGCCCAGGAGGCCCCATGACCGTCGTCGAGATCCCCGGTTCCAAGTCGGTGACCGCGAGAGCGCTCTTCCTCGCGGCCGCCGCCGACGGCAGCACCACGCTGCTCCGCCCGCTGGTCTCCGACGACACCGACGGCTTCGCGGAGGGCTTGCGCGCCCTCGGCTACGGACTCACCCGCGAGACCGACCGATGGCTGATCGAGGGCCGCCCGCAGGGCCCCGCCAACGACGCCGAGGTCTACTGCCGCGACGGGGCGACCACCGCCCGCTTCCTGCCGGTCCTCGCCGCCGCCGGGCACGGCGACTTCCGGTTCGACGCCTCCGCCCAGATGCGCCGCCGTCCGCTCGGCCCGCTCACCGAGGCCCTGCGCACCCTCGGGGTGGCGCTCGTGCACGAGGGGGCCGAGGGCCACCACCCGCTGCGGATCACCGCCGCCGGGGTCCGGGGCGGCGACATCACCCTGGACGCGGGCCTCTCCTCGCAGTACCTGACCGCGCTGCTGCTGCTCGGGCCGCTCACCGAGCAGGGGCTGCGGATCACCGTCACCGACCTCGTCTCGGCGCCGTACGTCGAGATCACGATCGCCATGATGCGGACCTTCGGCGCCACCGTGACCCGTACCGGGAACGTCTTCGAGGTCGCGCCCGGCGGCTACCGGGCGACCACCTACCCGATCGAGCCGGACGCCTCCACCTCCAGCTACTTCTTCGCGGCAGCCGCCCTCACCGGCCACCGGCTCACCGTGCCCGGGCTGGGCCGCGACGCGCTCCAGGGCGACCTGCGGTTCGTCGACGTGCTGGCCCGGATGGGCGCGCGGGTCGACGTCAGCGCCGAGCGGGTCACCGTCGAGGGCCCGGCGGACGGCCGGCTCGGCGGGCTGACCGTCGACATGCGGGACATCTCCGACACCATGCCGACCCTGGCCGCCATCGCGCCGTTCGCCGCCGGACCGGTCCGGATCGAGAACGTCGCCAACACCCGGATCAAGGAGTGCGACCGGCTGGAGGCGTGCGCCGGGAACCTCCGCCGGCTCGGCATCGACGTCGCCACCGGCCACGACTGGATCGAGATCCGGCCGGGCACGCCCCGCGCCACCGAGCTCGCCAGCCACGGCGACCACCGGATGGTGATGTCCTTCTCCGTCACCGGCCTGCGCACGCCCGGCATCACCTTCGACGACCCCGGCTGCGTACGGAAGACCTTCCCGGGCTTCCACGAGGCGTTCGCGCAGCTGCGCGACGGGTGGGCGGCCACCGTCTGACCCGGCCAGGCCCGCACCGGCCCGGCCCGCACCGGCCCGAGCGAGCCGGCTCGGGCCGGTGCAGGCCGGCGCGGGGCAGGTACGGCGCAGGTGGGTACGGGTCGGCACTGCTCCGCGCGGCGCACGGCGCGAGGCGTGCGAGCCGGGCGCGCGACGTCCGGCATACGGCAGAATTCGACGGGAATATCTCCTTCCGGACCGCATGCTTTTCCCGGCGAAAACACGGCCGGCGAACCGTTCGACGTCAACGGTGAATCGTTTCTCCCCGCCTGTCACTCCCGCCCCGTCCGGACGGCCGGAATTCCGTTCCGGAACGGCCGCCGCCGGTCACCACCCGAGAATTCTCCCTTGACGGCCGGAACTCCCGACGGGACTATTTCCGGGGCTGCGCCCCGGCGGCGCGGTACACACCTCGCAGTATCGTGAACGGAGGACGAACAGTGGACCAGCTGAACGAATCCGGGATCCCCTCGAAGCATCGGGACGGGCGGCGGACCTTCCTGCTCGGCGCGCTCGGCGCCACCGCAGTGGGCCTCGCCGGAACCGTGGGCACGGGCCGGGCGAGCGCCGCCCCGGCCCCCGGACCGGCGAAAATCCGGAGCACGCAGAACAACTGGCGTTTCTGTCAGAAGTGTTTCGTCATGTTCTTCTGGGGCTATCCCACCGACGGTGTCTGCCCCTCCGGCGGCGCCCACAGCGCCCAGGGCTTCAACTTCGTCCTGCCGTACGACGTACCGGAAACGCCCACCGCCCAGCGAAACTGGCGATTCTGCCAGAAATGCTTCTCCATGTTCTTCTGGGGCTATCCCACCGACGGCGTCTGCCCCTCCGGCGGCGCCCACAGCGCCCAGGGCTACAACTTCGTCCTCCCGCACGACGTACCGGAAACGCCCACCGCCCAGCGAAACTGGCGATTCTGCCAGAAATGCTTCTCCATGTACTTCTGGGGCTATCCCACCGACGGCGTCTGCCCCTCCGGCGGCGCCCACAGCGCCCAGGGCTACAACTTCGTCCTCCCGCACAACTGACGCTCCCGCACGAGGCCGGGCACGACCGGCCCGGCCTCGTGCCGCACCGCACACCGCCCGTCGCGCACCTGCTCGCCGGCCGGGCGGCCACGAGGCTCGGGATCACCCCTGTCCCGTCGGCGCTCCCGGTGCCGACCCGGCCGACGGCCCGGTCAGGGCGGCGGAGCGGCGTGGGGGCGAACGGCGGCGCCCCTGCGACCGGTGCCGTCGGTGAGGTCCAGAGCGTGTCCGGTCCAGGTGCGGAAGGTCCGCGCGCCGAGGCGTTCGTAGAAGCCGCCGGTCGCCATGGCGTTGGTGGAGTCGACGTCCATGACGGCCCACCGGTAGCCGCGGTCCTTCGCGCGGGCCAGCGCGTGGGTGAACACCGTCCGGTACAGGCCGCGTCCGTGCAGGTCGGTGCGGGTGCCGGCGTTGGCGAGGTACAACTCGCGTTCCCGCCCCGCGTCGGCGAGTTCGGTGGCCAGCAGGTAGCAGAGGATCTCCCGGCCGTCGGCGGAGAGCAGGAGGAGGGAGGAATCGGGGCGGAAGTAGGGACTCCCGGTCACCGAATGACGCCACGTCGCGGGCGTCATCGGGACGCTGCCCGGATTGCGGGCGAAGATCTCGTTGCGGGCCGCCAGCAGCAGCGCGTCGTGGCGTTCCTCGAACGGCACCAGCACGGTCCCGGGCGGCAGCACCGGCGCGCCGTCCACCCCGGCGGACGGCGCGGACGGCGCGTGCTCTGCCAGGTCGATCCGCATGCCCCGGTAGCCTCGCACCCGCCGGTAGCCCGCGGCGTCGAGCGCCTCGGCGAGCCACCGCTGGTGGCCGTGCGTCCGGGCGTGGAGCTCCAGCGGTGTGCCGCCGAACCTCTCCCGGTGCCGGCGGGCCGCGGTGCGGCGGCATCCGTCGAGCAGGTGCGCGATGACGCCCGGGGTCCGGTGGGCGGGATGCACCACGACGTCGAGGGTCATCTCGTGGACGGGGTCCGCGTGTTCGCGCGCCCGGGTGACGGCGTACGCCACCGGCTCCGGTCCGGCCCAGGCGGAGGTCGTACCGGCGGCCAGGTCGATGCCCGAAGCCGCCCAGCCGTCGAGGACGTCCTGTTCGTCGCGCAGGTCACCGGTGCGGTCCGTCCGTTCGCAGACCGCGAGCAGCCCCGCCACCCGGGGCGCGTCGCGGTGGGCGAGCGGCCGCCACCGCACCGGCTCATCCACCGCGGACCGCCGCGAGTCCGCGCTCCCCGGGCACCACGACCTGGCCGTCGGTGACCAGCATGAACCGCTCCAGACCGGGCACCAGCACGTTGACCACCGCGAGGTCCGGCGTCACGTGGTGGTCGCGCCGGTAGACGGGGAAGCCGTGGTCCTTCAGGCGGCCCAGGAGGCGGTCGAGGTGCCCGCCCGGGGTGTCGGGCGCCGTGGTCGCCTCGAAGGGCCGGACCTCGGCCGAGGCCAGGGCGGCGGTGAAGTCCGACAGGTAGCAGGCGTGCAGCGCCGGGTAGGGTCCGGTGTCGTCGCGCTGCTCGGGCAGCAGGTGCGCGTACTGCTCGCGCAGGCCCATGGTGCTGTGCAGCTGGACGAGTTCGCTCACCGCCCGGGAGATCGCGTACTCGCGGGACAGCGACGCCCCCCAGCCGCAGACCCGCGCGGGCTGCCCCGGGGGCGCGCTCTGGTAGGCCGCGTACGCCGGCACGTCCAGGTCGGTGGTCATGTCGATCAGGTGCACCGGCCGGCCGGTGCGGGCGGTGGCGAAGCCGAGGAGCGGGACGAGGCCCGGGGGCAGCGTCGCCGGGTCGACCACGGCCGGACGGCGTGCGGGTGTGCGCAGGAAGCAGCCGATCAGCAGCATGGACAGCGCGTCCCGCTCGATCAGTTCGTTGATCGCGTGCACCGCGGCCTCGACCGGATCGACCCCGGCGGCCCAGCCGTTGTTGACCGAGTAGCGGCCCACCGACCGGTAGTCGTAGGTGTCGCCGGCCTGCCGGCGCAGGCCCTCCCCCGCCGGGCGCAGGTACTCGGGCATGGAGAGGAAGAGCGGGACGTCGACGTCCGGACCGTCGTCGGGCGAGCGGTAGGGCAGACACCCCAACAGACCGTCGGGTGCCTGGGCGAGCAGCGCGGCGGCGATGTCCCGCCCGAGCGGACCGCCCGCGACGTCATGGGCGGAGGCCAACCGGATCCGCGCGCCGTCGAGTCCGTCCACCCCGCTGAGCTGGTGCTCCAGCGCCTCGAACAGCGCTCCCGTCCGGGCCTCCGCCCGGCTGCCCTTGCCCAGCCCCAGTCCGGTGCGCAGCGGTACGCCGCCGCGCCGCAGGACGCAGCGCCACGTCCCGGGGCTGCCGTCGAGGACCGGCGCCAGATCGGCCTCCAGCCCCAGGTCGGCGATCGCGGCGGCGGCCCTCGCGAACGCCTGCTGCGGAGTGAGGCTGCGCTCCCCGGACCGGGGAGGAGCGGTGTGCGTGGTGGTGGTCACGACCGTCCCGTCTGCTGGGCGGGGGCGCGGTCCGCGACGGCCGGCGTAGGACCGTCACGGACCGGCACCCTCGGGCCTGTTGGCTTCGAACCGTGTCAGCCCTCGTCCGTGGACTCGCCCGGCTCGCTCTGGCCGCCGCCCTTCAGGAGTTCGGCGATGACGCTCTTCTCGGCCGCCGAGAGGACGACCTCGTCCGGGTGGAACTTGTCGCGGTCCTGGAATCCGCCCATGGGAACTACCTCCTGGAACTCGTCGGCCGGCCACCGGTCGGCGGCCGGGCCCGGGTCGCGCGGCACGGAGTACGCACACGTCCCACCACTCATGGTGACGATCCGGCGACGACGTGTGAATGCTTGCCCGTCCGCGCGACTTGCGCGAGAGTCCGCTCATGGATGCACCGCTGTCCGCGCCCGCCCCCGGCCGTTCGGTCTGGGGGGACCCCCTCGCCGAAGCCCTCGAACTCACCGGCGTCCGCTGCGTCCTGTCGCGCGGCCTCACGGCCGCGGGCGCCTGGGCGCTGGCCTTTCCCGCGCCGGGCCGACTCAAGGTCCAGGCCGTGCTGCAGGGAACCATCTGGTTGGTGGTGGAGGGTGTCGAGCGACCCGTACGCCTCGAAGCGGGTGCGATGGCCGTCCTCGCCGGCGACCGCCCGTACACCCTCGCGAGTGATCCGGCAGTACCGGCGGTTGACGCACTGCCCCTCCTCAGGGCCTGCGCCGAGCCCTTCCTCCACACCGGGGACGACGGCCGGGACGCCGTCACCATCGGCGGCCACATGGAACTCGACAGCACCGCGAAGGACCTGCTGCTCGGCGCGCTCCCGCCCGTGATGCACGTCAGCGCCGCGACGGCCGAAGCCCCCACCGCCTGCTGGCTCATGGACCAGACGCTGCGCGAGCTGGCCGCCGACCGCCCCGGCGCCTCCTTCGCCGCCGGCCACCTCGCGCCGCTGGTCCTCGTCCAGGTCCTGCGCGCCTTCCTCGCCGGTACGGACGCCGGTTCCTGCCCGACGGGCTGGCTGCGCGCCCTGGCGGACGAACGGATCGCACCCGCCCTGCGGCTGATGCACGGCGACCCGGCCCGGCCCTGGACACTCGCCGAACTGGCCCGGGCAGCCGCGATGTCCCGCACCAGCTTCGCCAAGCGCTTCAAGGACGTGGCGGGTGTCCCCCCGCTGGCCTATCTCCGCCGCTGGCGGATGCACCGGGCCGAGCACACCCTTCGACGCGCGGACACCCCCCTGTCGGTCATCGCCTCCGCCCTCGGGTACGGCTCCGAGAGCGCCTTCAGCAATGCCTTCAAGCGCACCACCGGCCTGTCCCCCCGCCACTACCGGGAGACGGTCCGCTCCGCGTGAACCGACGAGCCGCGGTCGCCCCGCGCGCGGGGCCCGCGGGCATCCGGCCCACGGGCCCCGCGCGCCCCGCTGCCGCGCCGCCGTCGCTCGCTCCGCCGGACTCAGGCGAGACCGGAGACCGCGGTCCGGACCTTGGACGTCAGCGCCTCCGGCAGGGGGACGTAGCCGATCGGGGCGATGGCCTGCTGGCCGGCGTCGCTGCTCGTGTAGGTGAGGAAGGACTTCAGGGCGGGCAGGGTCGAGGCTTTGTTCCCCTTGTCGCAGACCACCTCGTAGGTGACCAGGACCAGCGGGTACGCGTTCTCGTCCTTGATCGCGTAGTCCAGGTTCAGGGCGAGGTCGCCGTCGGTGCCGGTGATCTGAGCCTTGGCCAGGGTGGTGGCGGCGTTCGCGGCGTTCGCCTCGACCGGCTCGGCGGCGCCGGTACTGATGGCGGCGCTCTTCAGGTTGTTGGTCTCGGCGAAGGACAGTTCGACGTAGCCGATCGAGTTGTCGACCTGCTTGACCTGCGCCGAGACCCCGGCCGAACCGTTCGCGGACTGCCCGCCCCTGGCCACCCAGGCCTTTCCGGCCGGGTAGCCCCAGACGCCGTTCGACGCCGCGGCGAGGTACGCGGTCAGATTGGCGGTGGTGCCGGAGTCGTCCCCGCGGTGGAGCGCCTGGATCGGCGCGTCCGGCAGGCTGGTGCCCGGATTGAGCGCGACGACGGCCGGATCGTTCCAGGTGGTGATCTGCGAGTCGAAGATCCTGGCCGCGGTGGGGCCGTCGAGCACGAGCCTGTCGACACCGGCGACATTGAAGACGATGGAGATCAGGCCGCCGACCATCGGCAGGTCGATGCCCCGGCCGCCGGCGCAGACCTGCTTGGACGCGTCGACCTCGGCGGGGCTGAGAGCCGCGTCGGTGCCGGCGAAGGCCACCTTTCCCGAGTTGAACTGCTGGACGCCCGCGCCCGAGCCGCCCCCGCCCCACCGGTCTCCAGGCCGGGTACCGGGCCCGTAGACCTCCTCGGAGGCGGCCCCGGCACCCCACCGTTCGCGGCACACCTCGCGGCTCACCGCCGCTGCCCCGGCCCGCCGAAAGCCGGCGCGCCCCGCCTGTTTCGCGCAGCCTCGCCCAGGACACCGTGACGGCTCGTCAACCGAGGGGCGGGGCGCGGTCGGCCGCCCAGGTACCAAACGGCCGCGGTCGCAGGCCGGTCACCTGCTCGAAGGTCGGGTCGACGCCGGCAGCCGAGCCACCTCGTGGCCCACCGTCCCGGTGACGCCGGCCAGAAGTATCCCAGCGGATATTCCCGTCGTCGACAGCGATAGCGAATCCGGCGCCACGCCGACGAGATCGGACAAACCCGTGGAACAACCGCGGGCTTGGGAGAGACAGCACATTAGCGACCGCTCCCGGGAAAACCGATTGACGGTGCCTCATTCGCTGCACCTGCGGGCAGGCCCGCTGCCCGCAGGTGCACCACCCGAACGGACCGACGGCTGCCCACAGGTGCAAGCCCTCCCCTGCGTACACCTCCCACCTGCGACGTGTCACAGAGGTCGGACTACCTATTCGGGCAAGGCTACTGCGAGTTGCACCCGAATCGGACTCAGAAACCCTCTCTGGCAGTCGATTTGACTCGGAACATCTGGTGGTAAGGTCACACCGCAGCACACCAGACCACCCGCAGACCGTCATGAGCACGGGAGTTGCGACCATCCGCAATCGGGGGCCCGACGACCGAAACGCGTGAGAGAAACCATCGAACGCACCCGATTCCGCCCCACCCCGGCGGTTGAACCGCTCGACCGCCTGCCGTCCGGGTCGCCGATGCCGTGCCCCGCGCCGGCAACGCGGCCGGACCCGCGAACCCCGGCTGCGGCCTGTCCGTACGGCTCCCCTGCCTGTACGGAAGGCACCTTGGAAAACCACCGCTGAATCCGAAGTCCCCCGGACGCGCTTCGCGCCCGTCGACTCGACATGCGAGGAAATCGAGGCACCCGGAACAATGACATCTGCGGACATGACGTCCAGGACCCTGGACGTGGACAGAGGAAATCTTCCCGATCCGGCCACCGCACCCCTCCGTGAACGGACCGGCGATGGCCAGGTTGACCGTGACAACGAGAGGCGGCTGCCGGACAGTCGGCGCCGCCCTGGCGAAAGGTGCCTGACATGCAGGTGAGCGTCGACCGGGACCGTTGCTGCAGCTCCGGCATGTGCGTGATCAACGCCCCCGCGGTCTTCGACCAGGACGACCGGGACAGTCTCGTGATGCTCCGTCAGACCGTCGTGCTGCCCGAGCAGTTCGACGACGTCAGACTCGCCTCCGAGCTCTGCCCGGGCCGGGCGATCACCCTCACCGGGGACGAGCCCGCGCGGACCGGGGCCTGACGGACCCCCGCCGCCGGCCCCGCAGGCCGCCGGGAACCTTCCCGGGCCCCGAACCCCACGAGAACACCCGCGACGTGAGGAGACCCCCGCCTTGACCACCACACCCACCACCCCCGTCCTCCCGCTGCCGGCCCGGCACTCCGGCGGCTGCCCGTTCGACCCGCCGCCCCCGTACTCCGAGGCCGCCGCCACCGGGCCGGTGACCAGGGCCAAGCTGCCCGACGGCGACCTCTGCTGGATGGTCACCGGCTTCGCCGAGGTCCGCACCGTGCTGTCCGACCGCCGGTTCAGTGCCGACATACGCCACCCGGCCTTCCCGCTGCTGGTCGCCGGCGCCCGCGAGGAGCTGATCACCGACAATCCGGACTTCCTGCGGCTCGACGACCCCGAGCACGCCCGCCAGCGCCGCATGGTCACCGGGGAATTCCTGGTGAAGCGGGTGGAGGCGCTGCGCCCGGAGATCCAGCGGATCGTGGACGAGGCACTGGACCGGATGACCGCGGGTCGGACCACGGCCGACCTGGTCACCGACTTCGCGCTGCCGGTGCCCTCGCTGGTGATCTGCCTGCTGCTCGGCGTGCCGTACGAGGACCACGACCGCTTCCAGAGCCTGAGCCGCACGATGCTCAACCGGGAGAGCACCGTGGAGCAGCTCCGGGAGGCCCAGGAGGGGGTCCTGGGCTACCTGCGCGACCTGACCGCCCGCAAGCGGGCACAGCCGGAGGACGACGTCCTCAGCCGGCTCGCGGCGCGGGACGACCTGACCCCGGAGGACGTGGCCGCCATGGGCGTGCTGCTGCTGGTCGCGGGGCACGAGACGACCGCGAACATGATCTCGCTGTCGACCGCGCTGCTGCTGGAGCACCCCGAGCAGATCCCCGGCCTGGCCGACCCGGCCACCCTGCCGGGCGCGGTGGAGGAGCTGTTGCGGCTGCTGACCATCGTGCACACCGGCCTGCCCCGGGTCGCTCTGGAGGACGTGGAGCTGGGCGGCGTCACCGTCCGGGCCGGGGAGGGCGTGATGGCGATGCTCTCCACCGCCAACCGGGACGAGGCGGTGTTCGGCGGCGCCGGCCATCGGGCGACGGACGAGCTGGACCTCTACCGGGACGCCCGGCGGCAGCTGGCGTTCGGCTTCGGCGTGCACCAGTGCCTGGGCCAGCCGCTGGCCCGCGCCGAACTCCAGATCGCCCTGGAGACGCTGTTCCGCCGGCTGCCGGGGCTGCGGCCGGCCGGCGAGCGGGAGTTCCGTACCGAGTCGTTCATCTACGGGATGCGGTCACTGCCCGTGACCTGGTGAGCGGGGCCCGACGAAGAACTCCCGCTGGAGTAGTTCGCTGCGAAAGTGCTGGTCACGGCCGCTCGTCGGTGGCTGTGACCAGCACTTTCGCTTCGCACCTTCGCTTCGTCGGACACGGCCGGTCCGCCGCACGGTGACGCGGTGGTCCGGGATCACCGCGTCACCGCGGCCGGCCGGCGGTTCAGGGGAGCCGCAGGGGGGCGGGAAGGAGGGGGCGGGTCGGAACGGGGTGCCAGCGGAGCGTGCCGGTGCGGTCGGGCAGGACCCGGCCGAAGGGCTGGTCGCCGAAGTGGAAGGCGAAGCCGTAGCTGCCCGGGGCACGGAGCCGGTCGAGCAGGGTCCGACGGGCGCGTAGCACGGCGGCGGTGTCGGTGTCGGGGCCGGAGGGCCACTCGGGGTGGCTGATCTGGGCCGGGGTGTGGAAGGCGTCGCCGAAGACCACCAGACGCCGGCCGGCCGAGGCGGTGACGACGTACGAGGTGTGGCCGGGGCTGTGGCCGGGGGTGATCAGCGCGGTGACGCCGGGCCAGATCTCGGCGCCGTCGTCGAACGGCCGCAGGACGCGCGACATCGGCACCATGAAGGTGTCCCAGGAGGGGGCGCCGACCGTGATCTCGCCGCGCCAGAACGGCCCCCACTCGGCGCCGGCCACCCGGTAGTCGGCGTTCGGGAAGGCCTTGCGCAGCGCGTGGTCCCGGCCGCCGGGGCGGAAGCCGAGACCGGTGTGGTCGGTGTGCAGGTGGGTGAAGGCCACCGTGTCGACGGACTCGGGCGCCACCCGCAGGGCGCGCAGGGTGTCCAGCAGGGCGCCGCCGCGGGAGCGGCCGAGGGCCGGCGACAGGACGTTGGCGCCGAGGCCGGCGTCGATCAGCAGGCGCCGCCGGCCCCGTTCGACGAGGACGCCGCCCGCCGAGGCCGCGATCCGTCCGGTGCCCGGGGTCAGGGCCTCGGGGTGGTCCCGCCAGTACGTGGGCGGGACGGCGGGGAGGAAGCCGGCCGGGTCCAGCTCCATGGCGCCGTCGACGACGTAGGCGATCCGGGTGTCGCCGAGGGTGAACGAGCGGACCGCGGACTGCTCGTTGAGCGCGCCGAGCCGTGACGGACGCGGACGCGGGCGGGCGGCCTCGGCACGGGGCGCACCTGCGGACAGGGCCGTGGCGGTGGCCGCGGCGACCGCCGTGGTGCCGAGGGCGGTCCGCAGCAGGGTCCGGCGGGAAGGCCCCCCGGGGTGTGGGGTGTTGGCGGTCATGGTGGGGAACTCCCGTGGGGTCAGCCGGTGTTGCGAAGTCCGGCGGCGATGCCGTTGACGGTGAGGAGCAGGGCGCGGGCGAGGAGCGGGTCCGCCCCGGTGGAGGCGGCGACCGCGGCGCGGCGGCGTCGGAGCAGGGCGACCTGGAGGTAGGAGATCGGGTCGAGGTAGGCGTCCCGCAGGGCCAGGGTCTGCTTGAGCCCGGGCTGCTGGTCGAGGAGTTCGCACGCGCCGGTGACCCGGAGCACTTCGGTGACGGTGCGGTCGTGCTCCGTGCGGATGGTGTCGAAGACGTGGTGCAGCTCGGCCGGGACGAGCGTGTCGACGTAGTGGCGGGCGATCCGCAGGTCGGTCTTGGCGAGCGTCATCTCCACGTTGGACAGGAAGTTGCGGAAGAAGTGCCACTGGCCGTACATCTCGTCGAGCACGTCGCCGAGACCGGCCTCGCGGGCGGCGGCGAGGCCGGCGCCGACGCCGTACCAGCCGGGGACAATCTGGCGGGACTGGGTCCAGCCGAACACCCACGGGATGGCGCGCAGGCCGTCCAGACCGGCGCCCGAGTCGGGGCGGCGGGACGGACGGGAGCCCAGGTGGAGTTCGGCGAGCTGGTCGACCGGGGTGGCCGCGAAGAAGTAGGCGGGCAGGTCGGGGTGGTCGACGAACCGGCGGTAGGCGGTGTGGGCGGCGGCGGAGACGACCTCCATGGCGGCGTCCCAGCGGGCCAGCTGTTCGGCGGACTGCCGGGGCGCGGTGTGCAGGGCGGTGGCCTGGAGGCTTGCGGCGACGGCGAGTTCGAGGTTCTCGCGGGCCAGCGAGGGCAGCAGGTACTTGTCGGAGATCACCTCGCCCTGCTCGGTGACCTTGATCTCGCCCTCCAGGGTGCCCCACGGCTGGGCGAGGATCGCGTCGTGCGAGGGGCCGCCGCCGCGGCCGACGGTGCCGCCTCGGCCGTGGAAGAGGCGCAGCCGGACGCCGTACCGGTGCGCGACGTCGCGCAGCCGCCGTTGGGCGCGGTGGATCTCCCACTGGGAGGTGGTGATGCCGCCGAACTTGGAGGAGTCGGAGTAGCCGAGCATGACCTCCTGGACGTCGCCGCGCAGGGTGACCAGCCGGCGGTAGGAGGGGTCGGCGAGCAGGTCCTCCAGGATGTGACCGGCGGCCCGCAGCTCGTCGGTGGTCTCCAGCAGCGGTACCAGGCCGATCCGGGCGGTCCCGGCGTGAAGGTCGATCAGGCCGGCCTCGCGGGCGAGCACGGTGGCCGCGAGGACGTCGTCGGCGCCGCGGCACATCGAGACGACGTAGGACTCGACGACCTCGGGGCCGAAGGTGTCCAGGGCACGCCGGACGGTGTGGAAGACGTCCAGGGTGCGGGCGGCGGCCGGGTCGAGGGGAGCCGGGCCCAGCAGCCGGCGGGAGGTCAGCTCCTTGGCGAGCAGGCGCTGCCGGTAGTCGCGGGGCATGTCCGCGTAGCGCCACGACTCCTCGTCGAGGCGGTCGACGAGGAGGCCGACGGCGTGGTGGTGGGCGTCGGCGTGCTCGCGGACGTCCATGGTGGCGAGCTGGAGGCCGAACGCGGCGAGGGTGCGGACGGTGCGGGCGAGCCGTCCGTCGGCGAGCAGGCCGCCGCGGTGTTCGCGCAGCGAGTCCTGGACGAGGCGGAGGTCGGCGAGGAGGCCCGCGGTGCCGAGGTAGTCGCGGCCCTCGGTGTGCGGGGTGCCCTCGGCGAGGCGCCGCTTGGTGTTCTCCAGCTTCTGGCGGACGCAGGTGGCCTTGAGGCGGTAGGGCTCCTCGGCGTTGAGGCGCCGGTAGCGGGGGCTGAGTTCGGGGAGGTCGGCCAGGTCGGTGCGGAGCGAGGCGAGGAGTTCCTCGGTGACGCCGGTGTGCCGGACGGAGTGGGAGAGCAGGCCGCGCAGTTCGTCGACGGTCCGGAGGGCGGCGTCGATGCCGTGCTCGTGCTGGAGGAGGAGGACCTCCCAGGTGACGTCGGGGGTGACGTTGGGGTTGCCGTCCCGGTCGCCGCCGATCCAGGTGCCGAAGGTGAGCGGGCGGGTGTCGTCGGGCAGGCGGACACCGGCCTGGTCGAGGTCGGCGGCGAGGTCCTCCAGGAGGTCGCCGACGGCGCCGGCGTGGAGTTCGTCGAGGTAGTAGACCGCGTTGCGGGCCTCGTCGGCGGGTTCGGGGCGGGCGACGCGCAGTTCGTCGGTCTGCCAGACGAGGTCGATGTGCTCCGCGAGCCGGGTGTCGAGGCGGCGGCGGTCGGCCTCGTGGGACGGGGTGCCGGCGGTGTCGAGCAGGGCGGCGATCCGGCGGAGCTTGTGCAGGACGCTGCGGCGCGCGGCCTCGGTGGGGTGGGCGGTGAAGACGGGGCGGACGTTGAGGCGGGCGACGGCGTCGGCGAGGAGTTCCGGCGAGCGTTCCGCCGCCTCCCGGACGACGCGGCCGAGCGGGGACTCCCTGCGCTCCCGGGCCGCTCTCAACTCGCGCCCCCGGTGGACCTGTTCGGTGACGTTGGCGAGGTGGAAGTAGGTGGAGAAGGCACGGACCAGCTCGACGGCGGTCTCCAGGTCGACGCCGGCGAGGAGTTCGGCGGTGGCCTCACCGTCGGTGCGGCTGAGCAGGCGGACCTGTTCGACCAGACCGAGCAGGTGGGCGCCCTCCTGGCGGACCAGTGTCTCGCCCAGGAGGTCACCCAGGCGCCGGATGTCGGCGCGCAGGGCCGCGTTCGCGATCGGGGCGTTCATGGGTTCTCCCTGGTGGGGCGGTTTCGGGTCGGCCCAGGGCCGACGGGCAGGCGGGCCGTCCGACAGGCAGGCAGGCAGGCAGGCAGGCAGGCAGGCCCATCGACAGGGCAACGGGCGGGGGCGGGTTGGGGGCCCGGGGTTCAGGGCGCCAACAGCGCGGCCGGGTTCAGCCGGGTGACGGCGCGGACCTGCGTTCCGGTGAGGCCGGCGGCGCGGAACCACTCCGTGTTGCGGACCAGCCAGCCGGCGGGGTCCGGCTGGTCGGGCTGGCCCAGGTCGGAGCTGAAGACGATCCGGGGGTGGGCGCGGACCAGTTCGGCCAGGTGGCCCGGGCTCCGGTGGCCCAGCAGCAGCATCAGGGCGGTGAGTTCGACGTAGAGGCCGGGCAGGTCGGCCAGGCCGGCGAGGTCGGCGGGGGTGAGGCCGGACATCGGGTGGGTGGCGTGGGTCAGCAGCAGCCGGGGCACGTCGAGCCGGGCGGCCTCGTCGGCCACCCGGAGGGTCTCCTCCCGGTCGCAGTGACCGGTGGCCAGCACGACCGGAAGGTCCCGGGCGGCGCGGAGCACCTCGCGCACCGGCCGGGCGAGCCGGCCGGTGCCGTCGAGGATCCGTGGGCCGCGCCACCGTTCGAGGTCGAGCAGCGGGTGGAAGGGGGCGCGGTGGAGGGGGGACGGGTGGGCGGGGCCGATGTGGGTGGGCAGGTGGACGAGCAGCCGGGCGGGGCTGTCGGGGCCGTGGGCGTAGACGGCCTGCTCGACGACCCTGGTCCGGACGCCGCCGGCGAGCTCGTTGAGGACGACGGCGCCGGAGACCGGAAGTCCCTCCTGGCGGGCCTCCCAGGCGGACGCGGCGGTGGAGCCGAGGTGGCTCTTGACGGCGACCCAGCCGTCGATCCCGGCGTAGGCCCGCCCGGCGCCGGCGGCGGTCAGCCGGCGCCGGTAGAGGTCCGGTCCGGCGTGGTAGTGGACGTCCACCACCTGCCGGTCGGCCGGGGGACGTTCCCCGGTCCGGGACCGCTCCCCCGCCGCGGCCCCCTCGGAGGGCGGCGGCCCCACCGGCCCGATCACCGGCCCGGCCGACCGGGGTGCCGGCCCGGCCGCCGACCGGACCCCCGGGGGCCGGGGGCCGTCAGGCATCGCCGGTCCTGCGCGCCGGCCCCTCCCACGGCTCGGCGTAGCCGAACGTCCGGCGGGCCTCGTCGAGGCGCAGCCCGCCGGCCACCGCCTCGGCGATGGCGGCCTCGGTGGCTTCGACGCGTTCGGCCCGGTCGGCCACCTCGACGGCCTGTCCGGCGGGCACGACGAGGACTCCGTTGTCGTCGGCGACGATCACGTCACCCGGGCGGACGGTGACCTCGCCGATGGTGACGTCCCGTCCGGTGGCGTCGAGTTCGACGCGGTTCTTGCCGCTGACCATGGTGACGCCGGTGCTGAACAGCGGGTACCCGGCGGCCCGGATCTCGGCGACGTCGCGGGCCGACCCGTACACGGCGGTGCCGCGCGCGCCCCGGCTCCGGGCGAGTGCGGTGAGCAGCGAGCCCCAGTTGGTGCAGGCGGTGCTGCCGCCGTTGTCGACGACGACGAAGGAGCCGGCGGGTACCTCGTCGAGGTAGTTGGCCGCGTTGCGGAAGCCGCCCCGGGTGTCGTCGACGGGCCGGTAGGTGACGGTGTAGGCGCGTCCGGCGGTGCGGGCCCCGGGGACGCGGGCGGCCAGTCCGGCGAGGACGCCCGGGAGGCCGAGGCTGTCCAGCGCGTCGGAGACCGAGGCGGTGTCGAGGCGGGCCAGCCGGTCGACGACCTCGTCGGTCTCCGCCGGTGGATCACCGGCGCCCGGCTGCCGTACAGCGGCCCCGGCGGAGGCCCCGGCGGCGGGCCGGGAGGCCGCGGCGTCCAGGGCTCCGGCCACGGCCTCGGCCACCTCGCGGGTGCCCGCCGTCCCGCCGAGGTCGTAGGTGACGGTGGTCCGGGCGCGGGCGACGCCGCGCACGGCGGCGCGCAGTTCCTCGCCGGGCACCGTCAGCCCGAGGTGGTCGAGCATCTGGGCGACGGTCAGCAGCATCGCCATCGGGTTCGCCCGGCCGCGGCCCGCCATCGCGGGGGCGGAGCCGTGCACGGGCTCGAAGTAGCTGCCCTGGTCGCCGATGTTGCCGCTGGGGGCGAGGCCGAGGCCGCCCATGACCCCGGCGCCGAGGTCGGAGAGGATGTCGCCGAACATGTTCTCGGCGACGAGCACGCCGAACCGCTCCGGCCGGCGGACCATCCAGAGCGCGACGGCGTCCACGTTGAGGATCTCGGTCTCGATCCCGGGGTACTCGCCCGCGATCAGTTCGAGCCGTTCGCGCAGGTGGTTGCTGCTGTTGCGGAGGACCATCGGCTTGTCGACGAGGGTGAGCAGGCGCTTGCCGCGGGCCCGGGCGTGTTCGAGGCCGAAGCGCAGCAGCCGGTCGATGCCGAACCGGGTCTGGAGGCGCAGGGTGACGCTGGTGTGCTCGGGGCCGGAGGCGGCGGCGTTCGGGTGGTGGCGCACCGCGTCCCAGAGCGCCCCGTCGAGGCCGTGCAGGTCGAGCCCGGCGTAGAGGCCCTCGGTGTTCTCCCGGATGACGGTGAAGTCGAAGCGGCCGTGGTCGAGGTCGGTGACGGGCCGGATGTTGGCGTAGAGGCCGAGGCGCTGGCGGAGCTGGACGACGGGCGAGACGTAGCCGAGGCCGGTGCCGCGCAGTTCGGGGACGAGTTCGGCCTCGGTCTCGCGCAGCGGCTTGCTGGTGATGGCGCCGAGCAGGCAGGTGTCGGTCTCCTCCAGGAGCTTCCAGGTGCGCGCGGGCACCGGGTCGCCCTCCTGTCGCCAGCACTCCCAGCCGATGTCGCCGAAGCGCAGGTCGAGCGGGAGGCCCAGGCGTTCGACGGCGGCGAGGGCCGCTTCGACGACCTCCGGTCCGATGCCGTCGCCGGGCAGGACGGCGATGCTCCTGGTGGCGGGTGCGGCGGGTGCGGCGGGCATTACCGGAGTCCTTTCTCGCGCAGGAGTGCCTCGACGCGTGCGGAGACCTCTGCGGGCTGGTCGAAGTGGGGGCGCATGCCGGCTCGGGGGACGACCTGCACCACGTGGTGGGGAGCGGCGGCGGTGTGCCGCCGGGTGACGAGCTGGGACCGGCCGCCGACGATCTGGAGCAGCGGGCCGGGGTGGGCGCGGACGGCGTCGGTGAGGTCGATGTCGCGGAGCAGCCGCAGGCCGCCGGCGAGCCGCCGCCCGGCCTCGGTGTCCGTCGCGGGGTCCGCGTCGGTCTCCGTCGCGGGAGCCGTCCTGGGGTCCGACTCCGTGGCCGGCGCCGGGACGCGCTCGGTGTCCGGTGTCCGGCCCTGCGGCAGGATCCGGCGGGACAGCAGGTCGAGGGCGGCGGCGGGCCGGCCGGCGGCGGCCAGGTCCGCGATCGCGCCGAGCCGCTCGGCGAGGGCGGTGTCGCTGCGCGCGGGTCCGGAGACCAACAGCGCGGCGGTGGCGGGGTCGATGTCGGGGAGCAGCGCCTGGGCGACGGCGCCGCCCAGGGCGTTGCCGCAGAGCACGTCGACGGGCCCGAAGGTCGGCAGCACCTCGCGCCAGCGTGCGGCCAGACCGGCCAGGCTGGTCACCTCCTCGTCCCAGAGGGCGAGGGTGTCGGCGACGGTGACCCGCAGTCCGGCCCCGACCAGGGTGCGGACGACCGGGGTGAAGAAGGCGCCGCCGTCCCAGCCCGGGGTCACCGGGGCGAGGACCAGGGCGTGCGCCGTGCCGACGGCGGTCCGGGGGAAGAAGACCGCCGTCGGCACGACCGGTCCGGCGTGGGTGGTCACCGGACGCCGGCGAGGGTGCGCGCGGTGGCGATGGCCTCGCCGTGCTCGCCGAGCAGTTCCTTGCGGTGCTCGACCGAGAGGTCGTAGCGGCCGAGCACGAGGTCGGGCAGCGGCAGGGACGGCCGGCCCTCGGGGACGGTGGCCAGCAGCAGTTCGGCCAGCCGCAGGACGGGGGCGAGGTCGATGTGGCCGGCCTTCTCCGGGTCGGTGCGGTCGAGGTGCGCCAGCCACTGCTCGGCGATGAGGTTGCCGGGGCCCTTGCCCATGCCCTGGATCGAGGAGTCCATCCAGGTCGCACCGGCCGCGACGGCGCTGATGGCGTTGGCCAGCGCGAGGCCGAGGTTGTTGTGGGCGTGCAGGCCGACCGCGCCGCCGGTGACCGAGCGGGTCAGGGTGGTCAGGTCGGTGGTGTCCAGCGGGGAGAGGCTGCCGTTGGAGTCGGCCAGGTAGACGACCTCCGCGCCGGCGTCGGTGGCGGCGGTTGCCACCTCGACCACCTCGCGGGCCGGCCACTGGCTGATCCGGGCGAAGTTGACGCCGACGGTGAAGCCGAGGTCGCGGGCCTGGCGGATGTACGCCAGGCCGGATTCGTAGCCCTTGGCGGGCAGGATGATGCGGACGAGACGGGCACCGGCCGCGTACATGGCGGGCAGGTCGTCGCGGGTGATGTTCTTCGGGTGCAGGATCATCGCGACCCGGTGGGGGCCGATCTCGCGGGCGGTGGCGGCGATGAAGTCGTCGCCGCCGATGCCGGTGAGGCCCAGGTCGGGGATCGGGGCGAACGAGCCCTTGCGGTAGGCGATCTCGACCCAGTCGAAGCCGGCCTCGACACTCAGCCGGGCGTGCTCCAGGGCGTAGGAGAGCGGGAAGTGGAATCCCGTGCGGTACCCCCCGTCCCGGAGAGTGACGTCGATGTTGGTGATCCTCATGGCTCCTCCAGAAAGCGGACGTGCGGGTTGGATCGGGAAGGGTCCGGCGGACACGTCGGGTGCGCGTCAGGCGGACTGGCCGGCGGCCACGTGGTGCGCGGCACGGCGGCCGAAGACCAGCGAGCGCAGCACCGAGGTGGCCGGCGGGTAGGCGTGGTAGAAGAGGCCGGTGGCCTCGCCCGCCGCGTACAGGCCGGGGATGGCGGTGCCGGACGGGGTGACGACCCGGCCGTCGAGGTCGGTGCGGACGCCGCCGTAGGTGAAGCAGATCGCGGCGGTCACCGGGATGCCGATGAACGGCGCGGTGTCCAGCGGCGTGGCCCAGTTGGACTTGGCCGGGGTGAGGCCGACGGTGTGCTTGCCGTCCAGCCGGGTGGGGTCGAACTCGCCCGGGGAGACGGCCGCGTTGAACCCGGCGACGGTCTTCTCCAGGCCCTCGGCGTCGATGCCGAGCTTGGCGGCGAGCCCGGCCAGGGTGTCGGCCTGCTCCGGGGGCACGTCGGTGAGCAGCGAACCGGAGATGCCGGGGATGGCCAGGGTCTTGGCGTCGGCGATCCAGTACGCCTCCTGGTCCTGGTTCTTCCAGATCTCGTAGCCGACGTGCTCGAAGGTGTTGTCCCAGGTGTCGCGGCCCTCGTCGAAGAACCGCTCCAGGCGGCCGTTGACGAAGATGCCGGCGGCGAAGCCGTAGAGGACCGCGTCGGCCTTGTCGGTGCGGGTGTCGACCGGCTCGGCGTGGATGCCGTCGAACTGGCCGGCGGTGTCGGCGCCGAGCTCCAGCGCCATCCGCAGCGCGTCGCCGCGGTTGGCGGCGATGCCGGGGGCGATCAGCGGGAGGTCGCAGGCGTTCTGCCCGACGTACCGGGTGAGCATCTCGGGGTTGCCCTCGAAGCCGCCGCAGGCGAGCACGACCGCGCGGCCGGCCAGCGTGCGGGTGAGGCCGTCGGGGCCGCGGACGACGACGCCGTCGACGGCGCCGTCCTCGTCGGTGGAGAGGCGCAGGGCCTCGGTCAGGTAGCGGATGTCGACCCGGGGGTCCGCCTCCAGGGCGGCGCCGAGGTGTTCGACGATGGCGGCGCCGCCACCTCGCGGGCTGGCCGGCGGGACCATGGACGGGACGCCGGCGGCGAAGGTGTGCGGCAGCGGGAAGTCCTGGAAGGCGATCTCGACGCCGTGCTTCTCGACGAACGCGAGGGTGCCGGGGGTGTCGCGCTCGACGGTGCGGCAGTAGTCGAGGTCGGCCAGGCCGCCGGAGACCCGGTGGACGTGCTCGGCCCAGTCGGAGTCGAGCCGGCGCTGCTGGTCGATCCGCAGGAAGGCGCCCGTCCAGCGGGTGGCGCCGCCGCGGTCCTCCTTGCCGGAGCGCTCCAGGATCGCGATCCTGGCCGGCCGGTCGCGGCCGTCGGTGGCCTCGGCGAAGGACAGCGCGGCCGAGAGGCCGGCGGCGCCGAAGCCGACGACGATCAGGTCGTACGCGGGGGCCGGGGTGGACGTGCCTGACATGGTTCTCCTACGCGGTGTGAGGGGTGTGGGCGGGTGTGGGGCGATGCCCGGGGGGCTCCCGACCGGGCGGGGCGGCGGCGCCCGGCCGGGACGCCGGGTCAGCGGTTGGGGGTGATGACCCGGCTGGTCCGGTACAGGCGGTACTTGGCACCCGTCGTGGTGGTCGCGAACTGCTGGTAGCGGCGGGTGAACTCGGGGTCGTCGAAGATCGCGTCGAAGCTCTTCTCGTCGGACCAGGCGGCGAGGTTCACCACCGCGTCGCCCTCGACGCTGGTCAGCAGCCGGGAGCCGCGGAAGCCCTCGGCGGTGGCGGCGACGTGCTCGACGGCGGAGGCGAGGGCGGCCACGGTGGCGGGCGCGGTCTCGGTGGTCGCCACGTTGATGAGCAGCACGCCGTCGCCGGGCTCGGGGGTGGTGACCACGCCGGGGCTGGCGAAGCCCGCGGTGAACGGGGTCCGCTCGTAGGAGGCGATGCCGAGCGTGTGCCAGGGGTCGCTCTCGATCAGCTCGGTGACGGTGGCGTCGTCGAGGTCGGCGGTGACGATGACGGCGCCGCCGTCCGGCCGGGGGCCGCTGAGCAGGATGCGACCGCGGTCGGCGTGCTCGCGCAGCCAGGCCCTGTGCTCCGGCAGGTGGGCGGTGACGGTCTCACGGGGCTTCAGGTAGGTGAGGGTGAGGACGTGGATCACGGTGTTCTCCGGTGCGGTGGGAGGACGGACGGTGGGAGGGCGAACACGGGAGGAGGGACGCGGGGAGGGGCCGGCCGGCGCCCGCGCCGGTTCGGAGCCCGCGCCGGTTCGGAGCCGATTGCGGAGCCGGTGTCAGCGGCCGATGCGCGTCGCCAGGCCGCGCAGGACGGTCTCCGCCTCGGAGACGGTGTCCTCGACGATCGCGGCGGCGGTCCGGACGTCCTTGACCAGGTCGAGGACCTCGCCGGCGAACAGGGCACGCTGGCTGACGTCGTCGCGGGCGACGGCGGCGGTCCAGCCGGGCTCGACGTCGGCGCGCCGGGCGGCGAGGTCGTCGTCGCGGCCGGTCCACTCGCGGGTGAAGGCGTTGCTCACCGAGCGCGCCTGGTAGACCTCGTCCCACGGGATGCCGCGGAGCACGTCGAAGGACCGGGTGTTGACGGTGTCGGTGGTGCCCGCGGCGGTCAGCGAGGTCTTGAAGCCGGCGGTCGCGATCGACTCGACGGTGAGCGCGAAGCGGGTCCCCATCATCACGCCGTCGGCGCCGAGCGCCAGCGCCGCGGCCAGGCCCCGGCCGTCCGCGAACCCGCCGGCCGCGACCACCGGGACGGCGCCCCGGACGAGGTCCAGCACGGCCGGGACGAGCGGGAGGGTGGCCCGGGTCTTGTGGTGGCCGCCGGCCTCGGCGCCCTGGACCACCAGCACCGACGCGCCGGCCTGCAGCGCCACGACGGCCTGCTCGGTGTCGTGCACCTGCACCACGACCCGGGCACCGCTCCCGGCGGCGGAGGAGACGTAGCGGCCCACCTGCTCGGCGTCGCCGAAGGAGAGGGCGATGACGGGCGGCGCGTAGCCGAGCACCTTGTCCCAGAGGCCGGGGCGCTCGTCGAAGGTGAACATCACGCAGCCGGCGCCCCAGACGCCGCCGCCCTCGGCGGCCTGCGGGAGGTGCTCGTCGATGAACGCGGCGTCGCCGTAGCTGACGCCGACGAGCCCCAGCCCCCCGGCGCGGGTGACGGCGGCGGCCAGCCGGCCGCCGGAGACGCCGCCCATCGGTGCGCTGACGATCGGATGGTCGATTCCCAGCAATTCTGTCAACTTGGTCGAGATCACGACTTCCCCGGCTCCCAGCTCGAATGTCGGTGTGGCGGACGGAACGGCGGCCTGAACGTCGTCGGGAACGACATGGACGACATGGACGACGACGGATCGACCGGCGGATCGGCTAGTGGATCGGCTAGTGGATCGACCGGTGAATACCGTCCGGCGCCCTGCCCGGAATTCCTCGGGCGGCGGGTCACCGGCACGGCCTCCGGGGTTTTCCGTTCCCGGTTCCGGCCTGCCCGCTTTCGCACTCAAACCATAGTTCGAACGGCGTTCCGAGGGCCAAGACAGAAAATGCGTGGAAGCCATAGGACCGGTCCTATGGGCCGGCCCTACGAGGGGGACCGCAGGGAGTCGCCCGGGCACCGGAAGTGAACCTTCCATGACCCCGGGGCAAAAAATCGCCCGGCCCGGAGAAAACATTCTCCGGGCCGGGCGTACGGGTGGGGGCAGAGGTGGCGACAGCGGTGGGAGGTGGGGGTGGGACGGCAGCGGACCGGCGGAAGGCGAACTCCTCAGGCGAGGAAGGGCCAGCCCTGCCGCTCGGCGACCTGGGCGAGCACCCGGGCGGCCCGGCCGCCGGCCAGCGCGGTGACCGCCAGCCGTTCACGCGGCGCCGCGCTGGTGGGCAGCGGGCGCCAGTGGAGTTGTGTCTCGCCCTGCACGGCGAGCCGCGGACGCAGCGCCACCAGGTCGCAGGCGGTCTGCAGGGTGTGCACGAAGAGCGCCTGCTGGTCGTCGACGGGGTGCAGCTCGGCCCGCCAGCCGAGTGCGGCGAGCTGGGCCGGGATCGTCTCGGCGTAGCCCGGCGCACACCCCTCGTCGTACCAGAGCAACCGCTGGGTGGCGAGATCGTCCCAGGTCAGGCCGGGTCGGCCGGCCAACCGGTGGTCGGGGCGCATGACCACCCCGAGCGGTTCGTCCCAGACCACCGCGCCGACCAGACCGGGTGTGGTGACCGGAAGCCGGACGATGCCGAACGCCAGCTCGCCGTGGTGCAGCAGCTCCGGCTGGTCGGCCGCACCCACGTGCCGCATGCGCAGCTCGGCGCCCGCCCGGACGGCCCCGTCGGCCTGCTCGCCGGCCAGTCCGTTCTGCACCTCGGCGAGGACCTCGGTCGGCACCCCGCCACAGACCCCGACCGGCCAGACCCGGGGGGTCGGGGCAGCCGCGGCGATCGCCGAGCGGAGCTGCCCGGGAATGGACTGGATTTCCCGGAGGAATGCCCGCCCGCTCGCCGTCAGTTCGACACCGCGTGAACTCCTGATGAAGAGCGAGGCGCCGACCCGGCTTTCCAGTCTCTTGATCTGCTGGCTGAGGCTCGGCTGGGATATCCGGAGTTCCTGGGCAGCCGCCGAAACGGTCCCCGCCCGGACCACCGTGAGGAAATACCGGAGGTGCCGCATGTCGAAGTCGTCGACGTGCTCGGCATGACCCGCCGCGCGCCGGGCGGCGACCCGCGCCGAATCCTCCGGGGCGTGACCGAATTCCGTTTGGTACAGGGCGGACGATCCGATCCTTTCGTGCAGCACACTCATGACACCCCTCCGTCACATCGTCTCGGTTCGCGACCCGCGACCGGTCTGTCCGCCGCCGGGCGGTGGGCTGCCCCGGAGGTCCGGGGCAGCCACATTCTCCCTAAAAATACCTTCACGAGGGTATTTTTAACGGTCCCGTAACGGAACCCTCATACGACCCGTGGATCCGGGCACAGGCTGCACCCCGCCGGAGTCCCGCCCTCCGGAACCGGGGCCCCGGCGGTCGCGGCGGTCCCGGCGGCCGGGCCGGCGAGCGCCGCCAGCAGTAACCGCCACGCCGCCTCGTAGGCGCCGGCCGAACCGCAGGCGCCCGGCGGCCCGAACGACACGTGCGGCGCGCCGTGCATCACGGCCAGGAGCAGCTGGGCGACGAGTTCGGGCGGCCTGGGCGCCATGCTCCCCTCCCCCTGGGCCCGACGGATCAGGTTCGCCAGGCCCCGCTGCACGTCCTCGAAGATGTCCGGCACCATCTGGGCCAGCGCCGGGCAGTCGGTCGCCAGCCGGAGCGCCGCCCGCAGCCTGACGTCCTCCTTCAGCCGGTGCGCCAGGTCCAGGACGAGCGACTCCAGCACCGCGCCGGCCGCGGCGCCCGGGACGTCCCGGGCCTGGCGCATCTCCTCCCAGACCTTGCGGGACTGCAGCAGCAGCGCCCCGGCCAGCAGCCGCTTGGAGGCGAAGTGCCCGTACAGGGCCCCCTTCGTCATGCCGGTCCGCTGCGCCACCGCGTTGAGGGTGGCCCTGCTGTACCCCTGGGCAGAGAACTCCTCTGCGGCGGCGTCCAGCACCTTCTCCCGCGTACGCCGTGCTCGCTCCTGTTTGATCATGCGGGCGCCCTCCTGGTCAAGAACATACCTTCCTAAAGGAATGTTCTCAGGACAGGGGGCACGCCCGCCCGGCTGTCCGCACATCAGACGGAAACCGATCGGTGTGCGACGGCCGGACGCGCCGGCGGCCCCGGCGGGCGGCGCGGACCGCGCCGCCCGTCGAGCACCGGCCAGCCCGCGCGCCCGGCCTCCGCCAGCAGCTCCGCCGAGCCGTTCACCACCACCGGGTGCCCGACCGTGCGGAGCATCGCGAGATCGCTCTCGTGGTCGCCGTACGCGAAACAGTCGGCCGGCCGGACGCCCCGCGCCCGGACCAGCGCCGCCACCGCGTCCGCCTTGGCCTGCCCGATCATCGGCCGGTCCACCTCCCCGGTCAGCACTCCCCCCGCCGCCAGCTGCTCGGTGCAGCACACCGCGGCGGCGCCGAAGTCCTCCGCCACCGCCTCCAGCAGCGGGCGCAGCGACCCGGACACCAGGACCACCTCGTGCCCGAGGTCCCGGTGGCGGGCCAACGCGTCGAGGCTCGCCGTGACGAAGGCCGCGGCGCCCCGGCGGTACTCCTCGTACCACCGGCGTGCCGCCGACCGCAGCGCGGTGGCGGGCACGCCGGCGAACCCGCGGTAGTACATCCGGTTCAGCTCCTCGCGGGGCACGCCCGCGGCCATCGCCGCCCGGAGGTCCGGTGCCCCGGGCGGCGTCGCCCCGGGTCGCCGCGCCGGCCCGGTCGGGGCGGGCCCCGCGGTGCCGGGGTCCGCACGGGCGGGGTCCGTACGGGCGGGGTCCGTGTGCGCGGGGTCCGTACGGGCCGGGTCCGCCGTCCAGAAGTCCCAGAACGCGAGCATCCCCTTGGCCGCGATCAGCGTCTCGTCGACGTCGAAGAAGGCGATCGGGGCGGGCGCCGTACCGCTCACGCCGCACCGCCGCCGGCGCCGAGGACCGTCTCCGCGTAGCCCCGGGCCGCCGCGTCCGGGTCGAGGGTGCGGTGCACCGCCACCGCCGCCGCGTCCCGCCAGGCGCGTTGCAGGACCGAGCCCGGGGCCTGCGCCCCGACACCGGCCGCGAGGAACAGCGCGTCCACCGCCTCACGGCAGAGCACGGCGGCGGTCGCCGCGTCACGACGGTTCTCGGCCACCGCGAGTGCGGTGATCTCCCCCCGGTCGGCCCGGGCGGCGGCGCCGTCGAGCAGCAGCCCCGCCGTGTGGATCCTGGCCGAGGCGTGCGTCAGCACGGTGTGCGCGGCCGGGTGCGGGTCGGCCGCGCGCCGGGCGCCGGCCGTCCATTCGCGCAGGGCTGCCCGGGCGATGCCCAGCAGCGGCGTGGCGAACACCAGGGCCGCCACCATCGGGTACGGCACGGTGTGGCAGCGGGCGGCCTCCTGCTGCGGGAGGAGCAGCGCGTCCAGCGTGAGCGTGCGGTGGTCCGGGACGCGGACCCCGTCGGCGGCCACGGACGTGCTGCCGCTGCCGCGCAGCCCGGCCGAGTGCCAGGTGTCCAGCACCGTCAACTCCGAGCGGGGCACGGCGAAGACCCGGTGCTCGCGGCCTGCGGGACCCTCGGTCCAGGAGGCGAGCAGGATCCACTCCGCGTGGTCCGCGCCGCTGGCCGGCCGCCACTCGCCGTCGAGGCGCCAGCCGTCCCCCACCCGCTCGGCCCGGCCCTGCGGCGGGACGACCGCGGCCGCGATCCGGACGTCGGGACCGCCGCCCCAGAGGTCGCGCTGCCCCTCCGCCGGGAGGTAGGCGGCCAGCCGGCCGTGCGCCGCGTACAGGGCGGCGCACCAGGCGGCGCCCGCGCAGGACTCGGCCAGCGTCGACGCCCCGGTCACCAGTGCGCCGAACTCCCCGGCGGTGCCGCCCCACCGGCGCGGGACGAAGTGGCGCGGGAAGCCGGACCGGGTGATCCCGTCGGCGACCTCGCCGGTCAGCCGGCGCAGTTCCTCGGCCCGCCCGGCGTCCCGGCGGGCGGTCCCGGCCAGCTCGCCGAGCACCCGGACGTCGAGCACCCCGGCGTCGAGCCCCTCGGCCCGGACGTCGCTCAGCATGCCGTGCCCTCCGCCCCGGCCGGCCCGGCCGCCGCGTCCGCACCCGCGCCCACCGGGCCCGGTGCCGCCGCCCGGCGCACCCGGGCGGCGGCGATCGGCCGGCCGTCCTGCACCGCCGTCAGGCGCAGCGCCCCGGCCGGGCCGCCGTCCGCCGGCTCGGCGACGATCGCGACCGGCGTCGTGAGCTCGCCGAAGGCGGTGAACACGGTGGCGAGTTCGCGCAGTTCACGGACCGCGTCACCGGCCCCGTACGCGGCGGCGGCCGCCTGCCGGAAGGCTTCCATCAGGACCATGCCGGGTACGTGGTCCACCGGGTGGTCGAACAGGACCGGGTGGTCCTCGAAGGGCCGCAGCCACCAGCGGTCGGGGCGGGCCGGGTCGGCGGCGATCACCACGTCACGGTCGGTCGTCTGCCCGACCCGTCGGGGCTCCGGCGGCACGGGCGCGGTCGGGGCGGTCCCGGGTTCCCCCGCCGCGTCGGCCGACCGCCGCCGGAGGGACGCGTAGCGGCCGGGTTCCAGCACCTCCCAGCGCATCCGGACCCGCCCCACCGGCCGGTGGCCGGCCCAGGCCAGGCCCTCCAGCGCGAACCGCTCCCGGCCGGGCCGGGGAGCGGCGGGCGGGCAGCGCAGGTCGAGGCCGACGTCCAGGCCGTCCGGGCCGGTCGGCGGCAGGGCCTCGTCGAGGTCGACGGTGAGCTCGTTCAGCACGAACGGGTGGCCGTAGGTGCTGCCGTGGAACCGGTGGGCCAGGTGGATCGCGGTCTGGCGGACCGTCTCGGCCAGCATCATCGGGTCGGACGCCGCTGCCCGCCGGTGACCGAGGTGGTGGTCGCGGAGCCAGCGCGCGGCGACCGCGAACCGTTCCTCCTCCAGCCGCACGGCGTCCGTCAGGAGCACCTCGGGGTCGGCGTGCTTGTGGACCGCCTCCCGCGGCAGGTGCCGGTCGAAACGCAGGCCGTTCCAACCCTCCCGGAGCAGCGGACGGCGCTGCCCGGGCACCTGAGATGACAGGACGTTCATGAATTCTTCCTCCCCCATGTCGCGGCGACGGGAGCAGGCCCGCTATCTTTCGGTGCCTACCGGAGCGACAGCTCAGGAACATACCTTCTGGAAGGTTTACCGTCGAGGCGAAATTTTGCGCCACTCTGTCCAAATCGCCCCCGCCCTGACGATCCGGCACCACCGTCGACCCCACCATCACAGGAGCCGTCCATGCCCGAGCCGCAGACCACCTCCCCGTTCCCTGTGCGCAGAATCACCACCCGGCGGGGCCCCGACCCCAAACAGGACCGGGCGGCCCGCACCAAACTGCTGGTGCTGACCGCCGCCGCCGAACTCTTCTCGACACAGGGCTTCCGCCACACCTCGGTCAAGGACGTGGCGGACCGGGTCGAGATGACCAAGGGCGCCGTCTACTTCCACTACCCGACGAAGGAGGCGCTGGCCATCGCGGTGGTGGAACAGCACTACGCACGGTGGCCGATGCTCCTGGAGGAGGTCACCGCCGAGGGGCGCGGGCCGCTGGAGACGGCCGCACGGCTGCTGGCGGGTGCGGCGGCGGCGTTCCGGGACGACATCGTCGTCCAGGCGGGCGCCCGGCTGCAGATCGAACGGCCGCAGATAGACGCCGAGCTGCCCACCCCGTACGTGGACTGGACCGAGCTGCTGACCGCGCTGCTGATCAGCGCCCGGACGGCGGGCGAGCTGCGGGAGGGGGTCTCGCCGCACGCGGCGGCGCGGTCGCTGGTGGCCGCGTTCTTCGGCACCCAGCACATCTCGGACGTGCTCCACGAGCGGGCCGACGTGGTGGAACGCTGGTCCGAGACCGCCGAGTTGCTGTTCCGCGCGATCAGCGCGAGGTAGCAACCCGGGCGGGCCGGCCCGGCGGGCGCGGCCGGCGCACGCGGAAGCGGGGCGCCGGGCGCCCCGCGGGGGGGGGGGCCGCGGGGGGGGGGGGGCCCGCGGCCGGGGGCCCCAA
>NZ_JBEXNT010000109.1:0-33364 GCF_040611255.1 Kitasatospora sp. NPDC002965
GCCGTCTGCTCCGCAGACATGACGCGCCGTCACTAGCGTGACGGAGTGACGTTGCGTGACTCCGTCACGCGGGTGCGGAGAGTAGTCGTGTCCGGCGCTTGCCGGGTGGTGGTGGGGGTGGCCGGCCCCGGGCAGGGGTGCCCGGTCCGGCTCTCGGCGCTCCGCACCTCGGGCCGGATCCGGGCTCCCCTGCCCTGGCAAAAGTACAGGTCGGGGGCGGTTTTGGCGCACTCCGTGCGCCAGGCTGACCGGGAGGAGGGGGTGGCCTCGGGCCTGTGTCCGGCGTGCGTGCCCGTACGGGGCGAGGAGGCCGGCCCCTCCTCATCGTTGCAGTCTGTCACCGAACAGGGATGGGTGCAACCCCCGGCCATCTCATGCAGACTCCGACACGCAGTGGTCTACACCTCTGCGAGTGGTCTAGGCCGGTCCCCCATTGATCCGACCCCTGATAGGCCATCAGATCCATTGTGGCGGCGTATCAGAAATCCACCGTCAGCCGATCCCGCCACAGGCGGGGTGCCCATCCCGCAAAGCATCGAGTCCCCGCCCGACCCTGTATCAGAAATCCGCCGTCAGCCGATCCCGACAAAGCCGCCATGCGTCTGCCGCATTGCATCCGACAATCGGGGGTGATCGGCGACAGAAATACGGCCCGCTCCGCGACCCGACCGGCGTCAGATATCGGCGGTGAAAACGGCAGACTGCCCGTTCACGATATCGCGCGAATTGCGGATAGCAACACCACGGGCAGAAATGAACCGGGCGCCCGATGGAAATCGTCCATAAACACCGGCCGTCATTGCGGCCCCGCACCGGCCGGACCGGCGGTTCCGCGCTTGCGGTGCCCGAGGGTGCGCGGAACGGCGTTGTCGCCCCCGGCGCCGGGGGAGGATGGTCGGCATGTCGTTACAGCAGTGGGTGTGCCAGTTCCGGGACTGCCCGGACGCCGAGGACGTCGAGGCCCTGGTCGAGCAGGAGGGACGGCCCCTCCAGGTACTGGTACGGACCCGCCCCGGCGCCGACGGCCTGGTCGACGGGTACGTCCTGCAGAAGAGCGACCCGACGCAGCGCACCGCCCTCTACACCTGGGTCCAGGCCGGCGACCCCGACGCCGTCACCGCCTACCTCCTCGACCTGCTCGCCGAATTCCTCCCCAGGGAACAGACCCGCTGAACCGCGGCCCGCGGGGCAGGTGCCCGCCCTGCCAGCCCGACACACACGCAGCACGCCCCGGCCCCAGGGGGCCGCCAGGCTCTGCGGGCCGGGGCCGCCGGGTGGAGGAGAAGAGGGGCACAGCGCAGCGCCTCCCGGCCCCGCGTGCAGACCCGTCCCCACTCCCTTCTCTCCGGTCAGGTCGGGGGCGCACAGGGGTAAGTCGGCATGGGGTGGCCGATCTAACCGGGCGTGAGCTGGGGAAACGTGGCCGGGTGGCTGGTGGGGCGGGTCCCTATACGCAACCAGAAACGCAACCAGGTGCGCGCCCGGAGACGAAACCAGAAGCGCAACCAGAGAACTCCGCGCGGCCGACCGCCGGGCCCGGCTGGGCCAGGGGGCCCGAGGCGCCGCCAGGCCGAGGGAAAGCTCGCCGCAGGCGCCGTTCCCGACCCGCCGCCCCAGCTACCACCACCAAGCAGAAAGAGGGGCCAGGACAGGGATGTCGGAATTTCTGGCGTCCTGAATTGGCGCTCTGAGCTGGGCATATGGCGGACGGGTGTGAGGGCGGGGGTGGTGGCGTCAGGAGCTGCGTCAGGAGTCACGTCGGGAGCCACATCAGGAGCTACGTCGGGAGTGGCGGGGCCGCTTCGGGCCCGTCGCCGACGCCCGGGCCTCGCGGCCAGGCCGACAGCGGCGGCGGGGCGGGCGCTGGGTCCCGGGCGGCGGGCTCGTGTGCGCGCATCGGTCCGTCTCCTTCACCACTGTGGTAATTCGCTTGGCCGTCCAGGCGTAGACGTCTCGGAATCGGTCTGCTGTTTTTCTCACCGAATTCTCCGCACGGCGGTTGGGTCCGGCTTCTGCTGATTCTTCAGACCACCGATTCGTGGATCCATTGTTGCCGGTTCGATACTTATCTCAGACTTTGAGGGCGTCGATCCATGCGATGGTGGGTTTCAGGGTTTGGTCGGGGTTGAGAATTCTCCGGCCGCTGTCGACGTGCTCGTTAATGCGTGGCGCTGTCTCGACGGCGTCGCATCCGGGTCCGCGCGGGAGAATCATGGGGTCGGCGGAGGATCCTGCGATTTCGATTTGGTGTCTCGGTAGGCGGTACCGGTTCCGCGTTGTGTCGTTGACCCGGTCATGAATGACTTCCTCAGCTCTGAGCAGCGATCACGATCGAGGTCGATCCGCCGGGCGGTGCCGGTCGGCGCGTCGCTGCTGCTGCCTCCTGGCCCGGCGTCGGCCGCCGCGCGGGGTCGCGGCATCGGCCCCTGCACCCGCTGCTGCGGCCGGCCCCGGGTCCGGGGGCGGGGGTGAGCGCCCCCGTGTCGGCGGCCCCGTGGTGGGCGCCCGCCGGGCAGGTGCCGGGCGCGCCGGTGGTGCCGGGGGTCCCGCGGCCGAGACGGCCGCGGCCGGCCCCGATTCCAGGCCTTGCGGGGTGGTCGGCGCGCGCGACGGCGGCCGGGATCGACCTGGGCATCGCCGGGGGCCTGATGACCGCCTACGGCGTTGCCCTCCATGTGGCGCAGCCGGTATTCGCCGCTGTGCAGCTGCTCGCGTTGCTGGCGGACGTCGACGTCCGGGGGGCCTTCGCCGGGGGCTACTGGGTGGTGGGTGGTGTCTGGTTGGTTGTGCAGTGGGTTGCCCGAGGCCAGAGCGGGGAGAGCCTGGGGCAGCGGCTGGCCGGGGTGGTGACGGTGGATGAGGAGACGGGGGCGCCGGTCGGGCCGGCGCGGAGCATCCTGCGGGGGTTGTTGCACGTCCTGGACGTGCTCCCGGTCTGTGCGGGCTTCGTCCGGCCGGTGGTGCATCCCCGGCGCCAGACGTGGGCGGACAGCATCAGTCGGACGGTCGTGGTCCGCCGGGATTTCATCGACTCGATCGCACAACCCCGGTAGGAATAGGCAATTGGCTGCGCCTTTCAGTGGAATATCCGCTGAAAGGCGCAGCCCGGTTGGGATGGGTCGTCAGATGGCACTGGTGTGGTCCGAGGCGCGGCGTGGAAGGCACGTTGCTGGAGCTAGGCTCCGAACGTGACTGGCTCTGTGGGTGAGGATCTGGCGAGGCCGTACGCTGCCGCGCAGCGTCTCGGTGACCGGCTTCTCCAGTGCGATGTGACCGCCGCGTATGGGCTCTTGGACGGTACCCGGGCCTTCGCCCTGCTCGACGGCATCGGCGACACCCCGGCCGTCCGCGCTTGGACACGGACGGCCGCCCGGCGTCTGGCCCGCGCGGCTGCCGTGCATGCGGACGCGGAAGCTGGCCTGCGCGCCGAGCGGGCACGCTACGCCGCCGATCCCGCCCGCGCCGACCACGATCACGACCTTCCGTCGGCTGCGGCGGTCGTCGCGGTGCATGTCCCCGGTGGTCTGCTGTCGGTCGCCTGGTCCGGTGACGCCCGCGCCTACCTCCTCCTGGACGGGCGCCTGCGCCTTCTCACCGACGACCACAACGCGCGCCGTGCCTGTGACGGGGACCGGAACCTGATCACCGCCTGCCTCGGGGGAGGCGACGACGACCAGGAGACCGAGCGGCTCTGGGGACATCCGGCCGTCGAGGCCGTGCGCGGCCCGGCCCGTCCGGCATGTCTGCTCCTGGCATCCGACGGCGCTTACGAACCTCCCGAGGACGCCGGCCACGACCTGGCCGACTTCCTGACCGGTGAACTCCACGACGCCGCTGAACGCCTGGTCGAGGACGCCGTCCGGTACGCACACGCGCTTCCCACCGCCCCCGCGGACAACGCCACCGCCCTCGTCACGCGACTGTGAATCCTCGCCCTCGGCCGTCTGAGAGCCGGGGGGATCTGCGGCGCCGCAGCCGCCGACGCCGGGGTTGGGTGGCGGAAGCGCTGCTGGTAGGGCTCGCGGATACCCGCACCGCCGGGGCCGGGGTGGGACAACCACACCTTGACGGCCCCGGTCACCTGCGTCCGGTCAGCCGTCGAAGGTGTCCCGCCTGATCTGGTCGAGGAACGCGGACCATGCCACCAGGGGAAACGACAGCTGCGGCCCGTGCGGGTCCTTCGAGTCCCGGACCCTGATCTCGTGTGGAAGGCCGGTCACCTCCACGCAGTAGGAGTCCTCGTTGCCCGAGTGGGAGCTCTTGCGCCAGGTGCTGTCAGTCATCGTCGGTGCCCCTGTCCTGGCCGTGGTCGGATCGGGTTGAACCGTGACGTGAGAAGGGCCGCACGGGCTGGGTGAGTTGTGACGCTTACCTGGGCCCGCTCCCATGCTGCCCTGCCCGGCGTCTCCTGACACGGGGCCAGACGACGTGGCGGGTCCCGGCCGGCGGGGATCCGCCACGACAAACCTGGGCAGGGGTGTCGTCAAGGATCGCGGGGCGGCGCGCGCCGCCCCGCGGGCTTGTGCGGCGGGGTCAGGTGAGGCGTCGGCCGAGGGCCGCGGTCAGCAGGGTGACCGCGTGGTGGGAGTTCGGGGCGAGCCAGGGCAGTCCGTCGTCGGGGTCGATGATCGCCCGGCCGTTGATGTAGGCGGTCCAGCCGTCGTCGCCGGCTTCCACCCAGCCGGCCAGGCTCCGGTCGGGTCGGCGGACGGCGAACACGGTGCGCCCGGGCCAGCCCTCGACCAGGAACGTGCCGTCCTGGGCGTTCCAGGTGGTGTCGGGTGCGCCCAGGCCGCGCAGCAGCGGCGGGGTGGAGGTGCGGTGCGGGGCGAGCGCCAGGTCCTGCTCGATCCCGTCCCCGTGGGCGGTGCCGGCGGCCTGCCGGGCGCCTTGGGCATCCCTTGTTTCGACACGTGGGGATTCGACGGGGGTTGCGCCGAGGTAGGGGCGCAGCCCGGTCGGGGCGGCTGCGGCGGGTGTCGGCGGTGGGGTCGGAGCGGGTACGGCGCGGGGCGTGGTGACGGTCTGCCGCGTGCTTTGGGCGCGCCTTGTTTCGTCACGTGGGGATTCGCCCGAGGCGCCGCCGGGGCGGGGTCGGGCGAGTGCCGGGGCGGGCCGGAGATCGGCCGGGCCGGTGGGTGGTCCGGGGGCGGGGACCGGCGGCACGGGGGCGGGGCTCGGGGTGGGAGCGGTGTCTCGGGGGGTTTCCTCGCCGGCCCTTGTTTCGACACGTGCGGATTCGCCCGAGGCGCCGTCAGGGCGCGGGCGGGACGCGGCGGCGGCCGGCTCGGCCTTGCGGCGGTCGGTGAGCATCTCGTAGCGCAGCACGTGGGCCTTGCGGACCATGCGGCCGGTGATGGCGGCGAGGCCGGCTTCCAGGATCTCCAGGGCGCGGACACAGCGGGGGTCGTCGCCGTCGCCGGCGCGGGCCTCTTCGAGGTTCTCCAGGTAGCGGGCGGCGCCGCGCTGGACGGCGGCGGCGAGGTCCAGCAGCTCCTGGCCGGCCGGCTCGCCGGTGTCCGGGGTTTCGACACGTGGGGAAACAAGGGCGTCGGCGAGGGCCTCCTGGTGGCTCTCGGCGCGCCGGCGGCGGTAGGCCTTGGCGGAGCAGGACCGGCCGCAGTAGACGGGTCGGCGGCCGGGGCCGGCGGTGCGCAGCGGCGCCGCGCACTCCTGGCAGAGCGGGGCCGTGGCGGGTTCGGCCGCTTCCTTGTTTCCCCACGTGTCGAAATCATGGTTCATGATCGGCATCGTACGGGCCGGTGACGGCGGCGTCCGTGGCGGTGGTCGCGCGGGGTCGTCACCGGTGCTCGGTGGCTACCGGGCGGTGCCGGGATCGGCCAGACGCCGGCGGCCGGACCCGGGCGTCGCGGCAGGCGGCACCGGACCGGCGACCGGGCCGGCCTGGTCGGCGAGTTCGACGGCCAGGCGGCGCAGCCCGGGCGCGGCGGCCTGGGCGTCGGAGTCGGGGGCGGCCTGGGCGGGGTCGGCGTCCGGGCGCCGGTACAGCGGGCGGCGGGCGGGCTGAGGTGTCGTCACCCGACCATGATTCCCCACCCGGGCCGGTGGGTGGCCGGTCAGACGGTTCACGGGGGCGGGTGGTTGGATGCCGCGCATGGACATCACCATGGCAGTCGTCAGCGCGGGTTCGAAGGCCTTGGCCGGCGCTCTCACCCCCAGCAACAAGGTGGGGATCGCCAAAGTCGGCAGCCGGGAGGAACGCAGGACCGCCTACCTCGAATACGGCCAGGCCTGTACCCACTTCCTTCTCGCCGCCGGCTGGGTCAACGCGATGACGCTGGCTGATCCGGATAACTCGCTCAAGCAGGCCTCGACCGTCGTGCAGAACCGCGTGGCGGCGGCGAATCTGATGGCCATGACCCACGTGGCCATCCGGCTGTCCGGCACTCCCGAGGTCATCGCCATAGCCAACCGCCTGGGCGACGCCGCCCGGGCAATTGGCGAACAGGCCACCGGGCGGGGGGATGAGGCCGACAAGGCCCTGGCCGGCGCCTTCGTGGACGCGATGAACGACTATCTCGAACTGTGTCGGTTCGAGCTGTGGTACAAGCCCCGGTGGTGGCAGCCGCATCGACTGGCAATGCGGTGGTGGGTCACGTACTGGAACGACCGGACCGCCGGCAAGGAGGCCCAGGAACTCCTCAAGCAGACGCGCGCGGACTTGGCTGCCCAGAGCCCCGGGACAGGTGCCTCGCGTATCAAGGAGGCCTAACCAGAGTGCCTCCTCAACGACCTCTCCTCCGCTGGAGGAACGACCGGCGGCGGTTTTCGTACTGTGCGCTAGGTGTGTCACCCCCTTAGAGTGGGGGTGGGCTGTCCACTGTGGTGGTTCGGCCCCGAGGTGGAACGCCGCCCGGCCAACTTTCCAGAACCAACCGGACGGCCTTCCTGTAGCCCGTCATCTGGGGCCTGGTCCTGCTACATGGGGCCGGGCCCCATGGTGTTGATATCGACGCCGAGGACGGTCGCGACGGCGGCGATGACGATCTGCACGAGCAGGGTGGTCATCGCCGGGTCGAGCCGGGGCGTCTTGCGGGACGTCCGCTTGATGACGGGGTGGGTGCGCGCCGTCTTGCGGCGGCGGTTGCGACGGTTGCGTGACAACGGTTCTCCTCTGGCCAATGGGTGGCGGCCGGTCAGCCGCCAGGGCACGGACATGATGGTCCGTCCGAATCTGAAGGCCGAGGAGCTCCCGCGCTCTCGTTGCAGCACCGAGTCTACGGTTCAGGGGGTGACCTTTCGCAACCGTTCACCGGCGCCGCAACCACAAGTTCTGGGTCACACAAGGACTGTAGCCACTACATGTAGGTCTGTTGCCGGGCGGCGGAACTATTACTCCGTGCGGGTGCCGCGGCCCTCCCGGCCCCGGTCGCCGCCTTGAACGTCAACCCTGACTGACTCGCCTTGGGCGTCAATCAGGGTTGACCTCTCGGTCGGCTTCACCGTGGACGCTTCTCGGCGCCGGTGCTGCGCGCGAACGGCGCGGCACCGGCGCCGGGGGTCAGCGGCCGGCGAGGTCCTCAAGGCGGCTCGCCAGGCGCGGACCGGGGCGGCGGACGACTCCGTCGATGACGGTGCCGTCGCCGGAATCGGTGTGCACGACCAGGCGGTCGACCTCGTCGGCGAGGCCGGCGGCGGGCCCTGCGTTCTCGGCGGTGTGCCAGGGGACCATGACCGCCGGGACGGCCCTGAAGTAGCCGGGCATATCGGGCAGGCCGGGCGGCATCGCGGACGTCTCGCCGTCAGGGTCCAGGCACCCCTGGGCGAACCAGTACTCGGCCTCGTCGAACTCGCCGCGCTCCAGGTGCTGGAGGTAGATGGCGAACGCGGCGATCCGGTCGCCGGCGCCGGCCGCGATCTTCCACCAGAAACAGGCGCTGACGGGATGTCCGGCGAGGTGTAACAGGCAGCCGAAGATCCTGGCGCCCACGATCTCGATGTCGGTGTCGCGGCCGTTGTCGAGGACCGAGACCAGCTGGGTCTCCCCGCCTTCCTCCTCGGCGAAGCGGGCGAGCAGGCCGAGCGCCTTCGGCCCGGTCAGGGCAGACCGGGACAGGGAGTCCAGGCCGAGGCGGGCACGGTTGTAGTCCGCCCACCAAGCCGGCCGCCGGTAGCGGCCGGCGCGGTGGCGGGCGACGTCCGCGGCGATCCGGCGAAGGGCGGCAGCGTAGCCGGGGCCGCCGGCGGGGGTGTCGGCAGGGGCCGGGGTGTTCTCCCTCTCGGCGAGCAGCAGGTCGATGGCGGTGGCACGGTCGGTCTTGCCTGCGCGGCGTGTGGCGTGGGAGGAGTGGCGGGCGCAGACGCCAGCGTCGTGGAGGAACTCGTCGAGGTCGGGTGTCTCGGCGAAGTGGGAGCCGGGCCCGCGGCCGGGGTCGGGTGCGGGGGCGCGGTCGTCCGGGGGGCCGGCGGTGGGCTCGTTCACCGGCGTTCTCCTCTGCGGTGGTCGGGTGTGCCTGGGTGGAGGAGGCGCAGGGGGCGCAGCCCGTCGTCGAGCCGGGCCAGGGCGCGGGCGAGGTTGCGGTCCACCGTGCTGGGGTGCGTACCCAGGAACCAGGCGATGAAGTGCGTGGAGCGGCCGTGGGCCTTGAGTATGACGACGTCGAACTGGCGTGGGGAGAGTGTGGCGAGCAGGACCATCAGAGGGTCGTCGGTGTCGGCGTCCGGGTCGCGGTCGGCCGCCGTCGTGGCCTCGGTGTCGGGAAGGGCGGCGCGCATGCGGTCGAGGGTGGTGCGCAGGCGGGCGAGGCGGACCAGCAGCTGGGGGTCGCGGTCGCGGCGGCGGACCTCTGCGCGGATCGCGTGGCAGAGCATGCCCCAGGCGGTGACGACGATGTCGGGGCTGCGCAGTGCCTCGGGCCAGTCGATGGCGAGCTGGACGAGGACCTCGTGGACGACCTCGCCCGCGACTCCCGGGTCGCCGAGGATCTCCTGCGCGAAGCACAGGTAGGACGGGCGGTGGGTGAGGGTGAACGCCTCGTACTCCAGCGGCATCCCGTCGACCGGCAGTTCCACGGCCGCTCCCCACTGTCCGGACTCGGGGTCGTGGCCGGGCTGATCGGGGCCTATGGCGAACAGCGGGTCGTCGCTCATTCAGGCCTCCCGGTGCCGGCCTGAGCGCGGGCGCGCCGCACGCCGTCGTTCACGGGGCGGGGCGTGACCCGCTCTGCGGGCGCTGGGGCGGGGTCGGTGTCGAGGGGTGGTGCTGTCCATGGGAGCGGCCTTTGTGTCGGAAACAGCGTCATCTGGCCTTCGTCTGGGCTGTCTTGCGGCCCGGGATTAGCAAATCAGCCCTCCCCGGCCGATCACGCACTCCCGCCCGACGAATTTCACTCCTTGATCACGTTCGAATACATTCCGTGATCATCTCCAAGCGGGTGCGGGTCGACCCTGGACATTTCAGCTGCTGACGCACCGAAGCTCACGGCGAAATCAACTACACTCCGCCACCAGAAATAAACTTACGGTGACCCATGTCACATCCGGTGTTCGACCAACCGTCACGAGCCGATCACTCGCGGGTACTTGCGGCCTCAATCAAAAACGGTCAACCGCCACCACCCCGGTGCGCCGGCGCCCCGCATCGTCCACGGAAGAACAGACCGACGGCCCAGCCGCCGGCACCGGACAACCTCCACCGGGCCCGGTCCCCTACACGGCGAGTCGGTGCCGGTTCGACGCAGGTGAGCGGCAGGCCGACGGGGCGGCGCTGAGCCCGGCACCGCCGTCCCGGGCCGCTACCCGGCGACGGCCGTACCGGTCGCCGGCACCGTCCCGGTGGCGACCGCCGCCGGCGCCGCGCTCACCGATCCGGTCTCGTCGGGGAGCAGCAGGCGGGTGGTGCGGGGGCGGGTGGCGCGGCCGCGTCCGGTGCAGTGGGCGTCGATGGTGCGCGAGCGCAGCGCGCCGTGGCCGTCGCCGAGTCCGTGCCAGACCGCGTTGCCGGTCGTCAGGCGCAAGGTGGCGCTGGGCCAGGGGGTGGTGGTGAGCAGGGTGGTGCCGGTGGTGCGGAGGCGGGCTTCCAGTCGCTGGAGCTCGCGGGGTCGGGGTGGTTCGGGCGGGTCGAGGAGGATGATTTCGCAGGCGCCGGCCAGGACGGAGGCGACCTCGCTCCACCGGTCTCCGGGGGTGTCGGCGACGAGGAGGCGTTCCCAGGGCAGGCCGTAGGCGCGGGCGGCGGCCAGGCCGAGGGTGGGCATGGCGATGGCGGCGGTCCACACGGTGGGGGCCGCGGCCGCGGGCCCCGCGGCGAGGGCGAGGAGCAGGCCCGTGTCGCCGGCGACCTCGATGACGGCACCCTTGGGCAGCCGGCCGTCGGGCAGCAGCGGCTGAAGGGCGGGCAGGACCGGGCGGGTCGCGGCCTCGACGCGCGCGCGGCGGGCGACCGGGCTGGTCTCCTCCAGCAAGTTCGCAAGCCTCAGCCCGCGCTCCTCCCCCGGGTCGGGCACGGGCAGTACCGGACCCGGCGCGGAGATGTCCGGGGCGGTGGCGTTCCTCATCCGGCCGCTCCCGGCACCGTGTGTGCGCGGTCGCCGGCCGGAACGGCCTCTACCGGGCCGGCGGGGCCGGTGGACGTGCCCGGGCCGTCGCCGGGCTCGGCGTGGGACAGGATCCGCACCGCGGCCGGGTCGTAGAGCAGCCAGGCGCTCTGCCTGTCCTCGCCCCAGCGCGCGTGGGCGATCCACGGCACGTCCGGGCCCGGGCGGCGGCGCGCGGTGACCAGGCCCGAGCGCCAGCCTCCCCCGGTCCGCACCCACGCCAGACGCCAGCACCGGTCCGCACCCTCCGGGTCGGGCGCGCCCGCGAGCTCGGACGGCACCGTGAGCGCATCACGCCACACCCCGTGGAACGGCGCCCGCACCGGCGGCCCGTCGCCGGGCTCGGGCAGCGGGCGCACCGTCTCCTCGCCGTACAGGAACCAGCCCCAGGCCTGCCCCTCGGCCACGGACGCGTCGTCGTCCCACCGCACGTGGACCACCCAGCCCGCACTGCCGGGCGGGCGCCGCCACACCGTGAGCAGCCCGGGCCGCCACCGCCCGCCCAGCCGGATCTCCACCAACCGCCACCTGCGCACGTCCCGGGAGGTACCGGGCAGCGTCATCAGCTCCCGCGGCGCCCACACGGCATCCCCCGCCCGCTCGGGCGAGCGGTGGGGACGGGAGAAGGGCACGTCGGCGGTCACACCCCCATTATTCGAGCAAGTGTTCGAGTGACCAAACGTCAGCCCGCCCCCGCCCTCACAGCGCCTCCCAGGGCAGATCCCGGACCCAGGTCCACCGGCCGCCCTCGTCCGGCTCGTACACACTGCGCCCGCCCGGGAAGGCGCAGCCCTCGCTGATCACGGCCACCCACGGGTCCGGGTCGTCCGGGTCCACCGGGGTGCTCGCGCCGTCCAGCGGCCCGCCGTACAGGGTCACCATCGTCGTCATGCCCGCAGGCTAGAAGCGGGCGGCGCCCCCACGTCAGCGGATCCGCGAAAGCCCCCGCCCACGTAGCTCACCGTGCCGTCGGACGGGTACGAGGCGAGGGTGGGGCCGCCCGCGGGACCGGCCTCACCCGGGGCCGGTGTCGCCGGCCGGGACCCGCCGGTTCGCACGTACGCTCTCCCCTCGTGGCCAAGCAGAAGATCTTCGAGTACCCGCCCGACCTCCTCGACGCGCAGCGCGCCCTCTCCGCGGTGCGGGCCGAGCGCTCCGCCTACCTGCGTGCCCTGCCCCGCTGGGCCGACCTGCCCGCGGGTGAGTTCCTCAGCGCCGAGCAGTACGCCGAGTCCGACCGGCTGACCGCCGCCGAACGCGACGCCGCCCAGGTGGTCGACTCCCACCCCTTCTGGACCGCGCTGCCGGCCGGGGACCGTGTCGCGGCCCGCACCCAGCTCCAGCACACCGCCCCCGCCGAGGCCGCCCTCGACAACCGGGGCGAGGCGTAACGGTGAAGCCGGGGCCCCGCCCCCGGCGCCGTTCCGCCTCACGGCCTGGAGCTGAACGCGTCCCGCCGGGCCTTGCGGGCGTCACGCATCGCCCGGCGCTCCTCGGGCTGGACGTACAGCACGTGGACGGCCTCGGTGATCAGCTCGGCGACGTCGCCGACCTCCTCGGCGGAGAACTCCAGCCCGTCGTGCAGGCTCCAGTTGCCGAGGAAGCGGGCCTCGTGGAGGTCGTCGACGATCTCACGGCTGACACCGCGGTTGACCAGGTCCTCGATCTTCTTGAAGAGGTTCGGGCCCTCCGCGCCCCGGTCCTTGCAGAGTTCCTCAACCGCGGCCCGGTACATCGCCCCGGCCGCCCGGTAGGCCCGCGCGGCCTCGCTGCGCGCGCCCTCCAAGAACAGCTCGCGCACCGTCGACGGCGCGCTGTCAGCGATGGTGCGCGGTTCGAGGAGCGGCCACACCTGCCGCACGTCCTCGGTCTCCCAGGAACCGTCCGGGTTCCAGAGCCTGACGCGCTGCAGGACCACCGTCTTGTCGCAGTGCCGGCACCGGACGCCGTTCTGCAGCACCCATCGGGGCTTCACCGCTGACGCGTGGCCGCCGATGTCTCGGACGTTCGCTAGGTACGTCGGCCAGACGTAGGCGCTGGATTCGGTGAAGAAGCTGGCGTGGACGTGGCAGTTCGGGCACAGGCCCGGATCGAGCCGGCCTTCGGTGAAGGTGAGGATGGTCATCTGTCAGGGATAGCCGATCGCCCGGTCCAGGCGCGAGCGGTTTGTCGGACCGGCCACCACTCTGCGGGACGGAGTACGGAGTTTTGGGACCGGGTCCTCGATGCTGCTGTCGGAGGGCTCGGGTAGGGTGCCGTTCCGTACGCAAGAGGGCGCCCGGCCACCACATTTGGCCGGGCGCCCTTTCTTGCCGTGGTCAGCTGGAGGCCTTCTTCATCCGGTCGAAGACCGCATCGAAGACCCGGCTGTCGTCCTCGTCCGCGAAGGCGGCGAGCAGGTGCCCGAGGACCACCTGCCGGTCGATGCGCCCGCGGTCGAGCCGGTCGGCAAGGGCCACGGCCCGGCGGTCGACGTCCCGCTTGAGTTCGGCCGGCAGAGCCGCGGACGGTTTCGGCTGCGGCGGCTCAGCCGACCCGATCGCCTCGTTCAGCGTGTGGACGATGACTTCCGGGGTGTCCGCGTCGCTGAGGGCCAGGTCGCCGGACAGCATCCGCACGGTTTCGCGGATCCGTTCGGCGGTGACTTTGTCGGCCCCGACGGCGGTGACCACCAGCTGGTAGACCCCGACGGCGACTTTGAGGCCGTGCCGGTTCTTGAGCGGCACGAGCTCGCGGACCTGGCCCTCGGGCGCCTTGTAGCCGCTGGCGTTGAGGACTTCGCCGAGCTCCCACCCGGCGCGCAGCTTGCTGGCCCTCGACTGTTTGATGCCGTGCTCAACGCTCGCCCACTCCTCGATCGTGGCGTAGCAGCGGGACGGCTCCAGCTTGTGCGGGAGGCGGCGGAAGAGCCGGCCGACCGCCATGGTGTCCAGCGACTTGCCCGCCACCCAGTAGGCCGTGGACAGCAGCTCGACACCTGCGACGCAGGCGGCCAGGCGCTCCTCCTCCTGCGGGGTCAGGTCGCCGTCGCCGGAGGGCTCGACCGGGTCGGGGACCTTGTCGAGACCGGGCCGGGCGGCGTCGACCGCCTTCTTGATGCGCTCGGCCATCTCCTGGTCGGCTGCGGAGCGGCGTTCCTCGGCGGCGCGCCGGGAGGTGTTCTCCAGGGTCTTGACGGCGGCCTCGGTGGCCTCGTCGTCGTCCCAGCCGTCAATCTCGTAGTCGCCGCTCATGCCGCCGCCTTCTTCACCAGGCCGGCGTTGACGGCGATCTCGCGGAAGAAGTTGGCGGTGTCGGTCCGGGGCCGGTGCTGGACCACGGGGAGGCCGACGGCGCGGCTCTCCTTGAGGTCGGTCGACCGGATCGGTACCTCGCCGATGCAGCGGATCCGCGGGTGCTGCTGGAGCTGCCGGTAGATCCTCGCGTCGATGTCACCCATCGGCTTGACGATGCGCCCGATGACCAGGCCCAGGATGGTGAGGTCGTCGGCGGGACGCTTCGCCTTCCGCATGACGGTGATGTGCTGCGCCGTCTGCATTCGCACTGCCTTCATCGCCCACTCGTCGACGTCCACCAGGATGATCGCGGCGTCCGCGGCGGCCGTCTGCCCATCGGTGTCGGTGTCGATCCCCGGCCGGAGATCGAGGAGGATGGCGTCGTAGAGGTGGCGGACGTGGGCGAGCAGGTCGCTGTAGAGCGAGATGCTGATGCCGCTCTCTCGCATCCGGGCCGCCAGGTAGATCATGTCCATCGACGCGGGCAGGATGTCGATGCCCGGCACCTTGGTCTCGGCGATGATGGTCCGAGGGTCGCCCATCTCCAGGAGGATGCTGGCCTGAGTGGGGCCCTTGTCCGCGTCGAGCATCGCCGTCTTGCACGCCATGGTGGCGTTGCCCTGCGGGTCGCAGTCGACGATGAGGACGCGCTTGCCGTGCTCGGCCAGGGCGCCGGCCAGGTTGATGGTGGTGGTCGTCTTGCCGACGCCGCCCTTCTGGTTGCACATGGCGATGATGTACGCCTCGCCCGGGCGCGGGCCGGGCAAGGACGGGACGCCGGTGAGGGGCGCCGTTGCGATTTCGGTCATGCAGGGACGATAGCCACTGACGCCGCCGCCGCAGGGCGCCGCCTCCCGACACCCCCTGGAGAGTGGCTCCCCGGTGTCGACACCCCACTCGACCAAGATCGTTTTTGCACAATTGGGCAAGAATGATCTTGGAAACGCGTAAGGGCCCGACCCCGGCTCAGATGCCGGGGTCGGGCCCTTACATGGGGGTCAGGCCGGGACGGCCACGCGGTCCAGGCCGATCGCGCGGCCGACGATGGCGAGGGTGTCACTCCAGTCGCCGGCGTGGTGGACCGCGCGGTCGTCCACGTACGCGGCCGCGCCGAGCTTGGTGTTGGTGACCAGGATCGTGCCGCCCGAGGACGTCCAGTAGGCCCGCTCCGGCGACGGGTCGACGAACGCTTCGAGGCCCGAGTACCAGGTGACCCAGTCGGCCACTTCCGGCAACCACCGGGTCGGCCTGGCGGTGTAGACGAACACCGCCCGATGCCGCGCCAGGGTGCGCAGCGCCTCGATGGCGCCGGGCTGGGGCAGGCCGATTCGGCCTCCCAGCCAGGGGCCGGGCTGGGTGAGGGTGCCATCCAGGTCCAGGCCGACGGCCTGGCTGGCGGGGCTGTCCGGGGTGGGAGCGATGACGTGGTGCACGTGGTCCTCCTCGGGGCCGGGGTCTACAGGAAGGTGAGCTGGTTCTCGTCCGGCGCGGCGACGTCGCTGTCGGCGGCGGCCTGGGCGCGGGCTTCGTCGTGGGCGTCGTCGTCGCGGTCACAGACCAGCCGCCCGTCGGGCAACTGCCCCCACTCGCGGCTGCCAGCCGCGTCGTCGGCGGCGGCCTCGGGGGTGTCGTGGTGGGGGATGAACTCGTCCTCGGGGGTGTCGCCGCAGATGCCGCACGTGGCGGTCCAGCACAGCGACGGGACGGCGACACCGGCGCCCGAACGGGCCGCGCCCTCGCGCCGCCAGGCGTAGCCGTGGTGGAGGACCAGGGCGTAGGTGACGGGCTGGAGCGGGGAGCCGTCGTCGATGTCGGCCGCGAGGGCGTTGTGTTCGGCGGCGGCCATCAGGGCGGTGGCGAGGTCGGGCATCGTCAGCAGGGTGTTCGGTCCGGTGAGCCACAGCTCCCAGTCGGTCGTGGGGGTGCCGGGGCGCAGCCGCTGGTCGGGGTCGGTGGCGAACAGGCCGCGGCGGGGGATCGGGGCGACGGCGGTCATGGGGTGGCTCCTTCGACGGGTCGGTCCGGCCCGCGCGGTGCGGGCCGGACCGGGTGGGTGGCGGGTTGGTCGGGCGCGGTGGGCGGCGGGTCGATGCGGGTGTGGAAGAGGTGGGCCGGCTGCCGGATCTGCCGGCCGGGGTGGTGCTAGAGGGTCCCGTCGGCCCAGGCGTCGGCCTCCTGGTCGCGGTCGTCGTCGTCCTGGTCCTCGTCGGCTTCCGGGTCGTCGTCGTCCGTGCGGGAGGCCCGGGAGGTGGCGGCGTCCCGGTCGGGGGCCGGGGCCCACGGGTCGTCCTCGTCGCTGCCGTCGAGCGGGCGGCCGTCGGCGTGGCGCTGGAGGAGATCGGCGAGCTGGGTGACGGTGGTGACGACGACGCGGTACTCACCGTCGGCGACCAGCTCGTAGTAACGCGGGCGACCGGCGTACTCGGCGAGTCCGCTGTCCGTGCCGGACGGCTGGTAAAGCAGGTACGCACCGGGGGCGAGCTCGCACGTCGCCGTGCCGTCCGGCTGTCCCTGCCAGTTCTGCGGCCTGGTAAGGCAGCCGGAGCCGTGGTCGAGGTGGATCGCGCCGCCGGCCGCCCTCGCCGCCAAGTTGGCGGTGGAGTCCTGGGCGAGCTGCGCCAGCGACGGCACCGCGGCGGTCGGCGCGGGGTGGCGCGCGACGCCGAGGCGGGCCCGGAGCGGGGCCAGGAGGTGGTGGGTGTGCTGGTCGGCGAGCACCGCGGTGAGCGCGGCCGCGGCGAGCGCCAGGGTGGTGCGGGTCTCGGCGGGACGGGCGGCCAGGACGCGGTAAGTGGTGAGGCCGGCTGCGGCTCCGGCGGCGACGCTGGCGGCCGGGTCGGCGAGGTCGAGAAGGGCGCGCAGCGCGCGGGTCCGCAGGTCGGTGGTCTGCTCGGTCATTCCGGGGGTCCTTCCGGTGGGTGGTGCGGTGGCTGGTGGCGGGTCAGGTCCAGGGCCCGAAGGGTGGCTCCGCACCGCTTGCGGGTGCGGGCCCGGGCGGCCGCGCCGCTCACCACGGCGCCCCGCCGCCGGGCCTGGCGGGCCGGCGGGCGGGGCGCGGTGGTGAGCGGAGTGATCGTCCGGTCAGGCGGTGCGGTGGTGGCGGATCTCGTCGAAGCCCTCGCCGGGCAGGCTGTGCCGGGCGGCGCGGGCCATCGCGTGCTGCCAGCGCACGACCGCCTCCGGTACGCGCTGGTGGTCCGGGCGCGCGCTGTTGCGGGCGAGACAGGTCCGAAGCGGAGCGTCCACCCAGGCCGCGACCACACGGCGGCCGTGCTGGCGCGCCAACTCCACCAGTTGCAGGCGGTGCTGCGCCTCGACCGAGGTGTTGTCCACGACCACCGTCTTGGCACGGCGCAGGCGCATCGCGAGGATCTGGTGCTGGAGCAGGACGGCGTCGGGTGTGCTGTCCTGGTCGCCGGGCTCGGATGCGAGGGCGCGGAGCCGGTCCAGGCTGACGATCTGGTGCGCGGGCAAGGAGCGCAGCAAGGTCGACTTGCCCGAGCCGCTGGCCCCGATCATCACGACCAGGTCGCCGGGCTCGACCGGGCCGAGCAGGTCTTCGCGGGTGGTGGTGGTGGTGGTCACGGCGGGTTCCTCCTGGGTGGTCGGTGTCGGCCGGGCGGCCGGCTCCGCGCACCACGGCGCCCGCCGTCCCGGCCTGGCGGGCCGGGGAGACGGGCGCGGTGGTGGGCGGCGTCAGCGCCCGGACGTCAGGAGGCTCCACAGGAGGAGCGCGGTGATGCCGACGACGAGCAGCAGGGCCTTGGGGGAGATGCTGCGGGAGGTCTCCAGGCGCCGTATCTCGGCGTGGATGGCGTCGCACTCGGCCTGGATCCCGGTGTGGGAGGGGGTGCCGGGGGTGAGGCCGGCCAGGATCGCGGAGCGGTGCTGGAGCCTCTGGTAGAGCGCGGCGATCTGCTCGTCGCGGGATATCGCCCAGGACAACGTGGGACTCCTTCGAATCGGCGGTGTGTGGTGGTCCGCCGGGGCCGGTGCGGTGGGGTGGGGTGCCGGCCCCGGCGGTGCGGGTATCAGGTGAGGCTGCGGGCGTCGGTCAGGCCCTCGATCCGGGACGCCTGGGCGTGGATGCGCTGGGCCAGGACGGTGAGCCGTTCGGTGTCGGTGGTGTTGACGCCGCGGGCGAGGCCGGCGGCGAGGCGGTCGGCGTCGGCGCGCAGCTGGGCGACGTCGGCGGCCAGGGCCTGGGCGCGCTGGGCGATGACGGCGGTCAGCCGGACGGGGTGGGGGAGGGCGGGTTCGGTCACGGGCGGGCTGCTCCTGGTCGTCGTGGTCGGCTCAGTGGCGGTGGTCGAACGGTCCGGGCGGGTTGGGGAGCACGGCGAGCCGGGCCGGGGCCGGGGCCGGGGCGGGCGTGGGCTCGGGGGTCTGGATGGTGATCTGCGGAGCCACCTCGGTGTGGGTGGTCACCGTCGGGCGCAGGCTGAAGCTGATGCCGCGCAGGGCGAACAGGCTCGCGGCGGTGAGGGCGGCGGCGGTCAGGCCGGTGGCGACCGGGCGGCCGGCGGGGTCCGCGGCGCTCCACACCATGGCGAGCGACGCGACCGACCAGGCCGTCCAGCCGGCGCGCGCGACGGCGCCCCGGGTGAGGAACGCCAGCAGGCCGGCGACCAGGCCGACCGTCTTCCACGCGCCGTAGGCGGTGGCCTCGGTGAGCGGGGCGGGCGTGTGGGCGGCGAGGTAGGTGTGGACGGGGCCGGTGATGGCGGCGGCCAGGCCGTCGCCTTCACCGGGGATGTGCTCGGGCAGGTGGACGGCGCCGATGACGGCGGCCGCGGCCTGGAGGAGGATGCCGCTCGCGGTGCCGAGGACCAGGGCGGCGGCGGCGAGGGCCACGGTGTAGGCGAGGGCGCGCACCCAGCGTTCGGCGGTGTCCCAGTCGTCGAGGGCGGCGGTCAGCTCGCGGCGGCGCCGGTCGAGCCGGCCGCCGGGGGCGGTGAGTCGCCGGGCGCTGCGGGCGGCGGCTTCGCGCAGCGTGCCGGAGGCGGGGCCGGTCGCCCGGGTGGGGTCCTGGTGCGGGGTCATGGCGGGTCCTTGTTCTCGGAGAGGGGCAAGCGGCGGGCGCCCGGCCGCGCGGTGGGTCGGGGCGGGGGTCAGAAGAAGGTGAGCTGCTCGCGGCCGGCGCCGGGGCGGGCGGGTGCGGGGTCGGGCAGGCCGGGGGAGTCGGCGGGGGCGGGGCCCTTCTCTCCGGCGATGTGCCAGTCGGCGAGGGCCTGGGCGTCGCCGGCGGTGCGGCACCAGGCGTCGTCGCTCCACTCCCGGCGGGTGATGATCCGCCCGCAGCAGTTCACCCACCACCAGCCCGGCCGGGTCTCGCCGGCGGACTGCCGGATCAGCGGCTTCTCGTGGTGGCAGGCGCAGCGGCACAGCAGGCGGCAGGGCGGTCCGGCGCGCCATACCCAGGCGAGGTCGTTGACGCCGGAGCGCAGGTCCGCGGACGGATGGGCGTGGGGTTCGGGGTGGCGGGCGTGGCGGTTCGGGCCGGCCTGGATGACGGTCTCGCGGATCGGCCTGCCGTCGTGGCGGCATTCGCCGTGGCGGCCGGCCTGGCACTCGCTCGACGGCGGTCCCTGGCAGGGGCAGTCCATGAGCGGGCCGGGGATGTGGTTGAAGTTCTTCAGCCAGGACGGCGGCCAGACGTTCTCGCGGACCCAGGCGGCGGCGAGCGGCGGCATGGCGTCGGGTTGGCGGGCGCCGGTGTCGTGGTCGTCGCGGGCGCGCTCGGCGGCGAGGCGGGTGCGGCCGGTGTCGGTGAGGCGCGGGCCGTCGGGGTGGTCGGTGAGCAGGCCGCCCCAGATGAGTTCGACGACGTTGTTGGGGATGCCGTGGATGCGGTAGCGGTCGCGGTCGTAGGAGAGGTGCCCGCGCTCCGCGAGGTCGAGCCAGCGGGCGTTGACGGGTCGGTCGTCGGGCCAGGGGTCGAACACGGGGTGGTGTCTCCTTCGGGTGCGGGGCGCCGGGCCGGCCGCGCCGACGCGGCCGGCCCGGAAAGGGGGCGGGGTGGGAATCAGCCGGAGAGACGGACCGGCATGACCAGGTGCTGGTAGGTGGCGTCGATGCCGTCGCCGAGGCGGCCGGCCAGGTGCGCGGGCTTGTGCGGGTGGCGGACGTACAGCTCGGCTTCGGAGGTGCCGAGCGCCTTGAAGGCGTCGGTGAGGAAGGTCGGGTTGAAGGCGAGGACGATGCCGTCGGCGGCGCCGTCGGTGTCGGTGCCGGTGGTGTGGGCGGGGATGCGGTCGCTGGCCTGCGCGTCGTCGCCGGAGCCGGCCTCGATGCGCAGCTGCTCGCCGCCGCGCTCGACGACCAGGCGCACGGGGGTGTTGCGGGTGGCGACCAGGGCGACGCGCTGGATGGCGGCGACGGCCTCGGCGACCGGGACGGTGATGGTCATCGGCCACTCGCCTTCGAAGAAGCCGCCCAGGCTCGGGAACTCGCCGTCGAGCAGGCGGGTCGTGTAGGTGCGCCCGCCGGGGATGGACAGGCCCAGCAGGCCCTGCGACCAGTGGAGGGTGAGGGTGTGCTCGCCCTCCAGGGCCTTCGCGGCCTCGGCGAGGCTCTTGGCGGGCACCAGCGCCGCGGTCTGGTCGTCGCCGTCCTTCTTCTTGCCGCGCTTCGCCGGGGGCACGGTGCCGGTCGGGCGGACGGTCAGTTCCTTGTGGGCCATGCGGTAGCGGTCGGTGGCGTCCAGGTGGAGCCGGTCGCCCTCCAGGCGCACCTTGATGCCGGTCAGCGCCGGCAGGGCGGCGTCGGTGCTCGCGGCGACGGCGACCTGGGCGACGGCGTCGGCGAGGACGTCGGCCTGCACGGTGGCGACCGCGTCCGGCAGGGCGACGGTGGCGGGGTATTCGTCGACGGGCAGGGTCGGCAGGGTGAAGCGCGCGCTGCCGCAGCCCACGACCAGACGGGCACCGTCGTCGACGAGCTCCAGGTCGACGTCGGCCGCCTTGGGCAGGCGGGAGCAGATGTCGTTCAGGAGCCGGCCCGGGACCAGCACGGTGCCGTCGTCGGCGATCTCGGCGGAGACGGTGGCGGTCGTGTAGACGTCGCCGTCGCAGGCGGACAGGCGCAGGCCGCCGTCGCCGGTGGCCAGGAGCATGCCGAGCATGACCGGGACCGGCGTGCGGCCCGGGAGGGCCTTGGCGGTGTAGGAGACGGCGTCGGCGAGGGCGGAGACGGGCAGGCGAAGCTTCACGTTGGTGCCTTTCAGGGTGTGGTGGTGCCGGGCGGGATCGGTCGCGTATCGCGCGGGAGGGGCGGGGTCAGGCCTCGGCGTCCTCGACGTCGTCGGGGCCGAAGGGCTCGCAGTTGGGGTAGGCGGTGTCGACGAGCAGGCAGTCGCCGTAGTCGTCGGCGTGGTCCAGGACGAGTTCGTCGGTGCCGGCCCAGCCGGGCACGAGGGCCATCACCGGGGCGTGGCCGGGCAGGCCGGCCAGCACCCGGGCGAGGTCGCCGACCGTCAGCACTCCGATCAGGGCCGTGCGGCGAGGAGCGGCGCACTGCTCGGTCGGCGCTTCGCCGTCGGCGGTGGGCAGGGGCAGGTGGAGGTCGAGGGCCAGGGCGTTCGGGTCGGGCTCGGGCGCGCTGGTGTGCAGGACCAAGGCGCCGTCCCAGGCGGTGGAGCGCACCGGCCAGGCGGCACGGCGGTTCCAGGCCGGGACGCCGGAGACGACCAGCAGGTGGTCGGGCAGGCCGGCGATGCGGGCGGCGAGGTCGCCGACGGTGAGGCGGGCGGCGCTGTAGGGGGTGCCGGTGATCCTCCAGGGCGCCTGGCGGTCGACCGGCGGGCGGTTCGCGGCGGCGGCCTTCAGGGCCTGGCTGATGGCGGTAACCGCGGCGGCGCCCATCTCCTCGGGGCCGGCCGGGTCGGCGGTGACGGTGGCGGTGATGCTCACGACGTCCTCCAGGTGGAGCGCGGTGTCGGCCGGGCGGCCGGGCCCGCCCCCGGACGCACCGCGCCCGCCCGGCCGGAATGCGGCGGGGCGGGCGCGGTGCGGGCCGGGGACGAGACCGGTCGGCCGGTCAGAACATCGGGAGGGCCTGTGCGGCGGGCTCCGGGACGGAAGGAGCGGCGGGGGCGGCGGGTTCGACGTCCCATTCGATGCGGGAGTCGGCCCAGTTCATCTCCAGCATGTCCTCCAGCGTCAGCCAGCTGACCAGGGTCCGGCCGGCGAGCTCCGTGGTCATGCGGCCGTCGGGGTGGAGCGTGCAGTCCTGCGGGTCGCACCCGTCGGTGTGCACGCGGAAGCGGCGCGGTGCGGGCGCACCGGTCGGGTCGGTCGGGTCGGTCATGGTTCGTCAGCCCTTTCGGCTTCGGCTTCAGCCGTTGTTGGTGATGGAGCCGCGCCACCCGGCGGACTGGCGGCCGATGCTGGTCTGGTGGGTGCGGTGGACCAGGGCCAGGACGGTGCCGGTCGCGGACGCGCCGTCACCGCTCGCGGACGCGGATGCGCCCGCGCCGGTGCCGGCGGCGGCGGAGCGGAGCTTGCCGAGCAGGCCGGCCACGCCGAGCACGACGGCGGCGACTAGGACGGCGGCCCACTTGAGGAGGTCGCCGAGGGCGTCGGCGTGCGGGGCGACCTCGGCGACGGCCGCGCCGAGCATCCACACCGCGCCGCCCGCCGCCAGGGAGGCGATCGAGCCGTAGAGGACGTACTGGCGCACCGCGAGCGACAGGCCCGCATCGGCCACCGGCTGCGCCGGGGTGGTGGCCTGGGCCCGCCTGGCCGCCGCGTTGTCGGCGGCCAGGCGGGCGGTCATCTCCTTCAGCTGGGCGATCGGGTCGTAGACGGGGACGGCGGCGGCCTGGCCGTCGACGAGCGCGGGCACGCTGGTGGCGTCCCCGTGGTCGAGGCTCATCGGGACGGCGACGATCTCGCCGTCCACGGTCGACGGCAGGTAGCCGGGCTCCAGGAGGATGACCTGCGGGTCGGCGGGCCTGCCGGTGTCGGGGTTGGGCACGGTGGTCTCCTTCGAGGGCACGGGGAAAGGGCGGTCGGGGGGCGCCGCGGCGCCTTCTGGGACCGCCGGACCGGCCCGGTGGCGGGCGGGTCCGGCGGCCCCCGGAGGGGCCGGGAGTCGGGGCGTTCGGGGTGCCGGTCAGTCCTCGTCGGTCTGGCGGCGGTCGGGGAGGGTCTCGGTGCTCCCGTGCTGGTCGAAGTGCTGGCGCAGGCCGTCGGGCCAGGTGTCCAGGTGGGTGGTGGAGGCGGTGAGGACGGTGTCGACGGCGGCCCTGCGGCCGGTGACGACCAGGCGCCTGAGGAGGTGGCCGAGCGGGGCGCTGCTGCCCAGCTGCTCGTGGATGTGGTCGACCTGGTCGACGACCAGGCGGATGCGCGGCTCGTCCGGGGTGGGGGTGTGCTCGTGGCCGCGGGCGAGGCGCTTGTCCGCCTCGGCGAGCAGCTCGGTCAGCAGCTGCTCGGCGCCGTCGGGGGTGACGTGCCGGTCGGCGCCGGCCAGCTCGGGGGTGGGGGTGATGGCCCAGACGGCGGTGGTCGGGTCTGCGGCGTGGACGTCGATGAGCAGTTGGAGGCCGCGGGTCTTGCCGGACCCGGTGCTGCCGATGATGAGGCGGTTGGTCATGCGGTGTCCTTTCGGGGACGGCTGTGCCCGCCGACCGGGTCGGGCGGCGGGCACGGGGCGGGTGGTGGTGGTCGGTCGTTGACGCGGGTGGGGTGGCGGTCAGACGCGGATGCTGCCGATGAGCTGGACCAGGCCGGTGAGGAACCGGGTGATGGTCGGGCCCAGGCCGGTGGAGGCGAGGGTGAAGCCGAACAGCACGAGGGTGAGGCCGGGCAGGGCGCGGACGGCGCCGCTGCGGTAGAGGAGGACGGTGAGGATGCCGAAGACGACGGCGAGGGAGGCGGAGAGGACCACGGGTACTCCTGGCGGGTGGCTGGTGGGGTGAGGCGGGCAGGGCGCGGCGGTGGTCCGGGCCCCGTCCGGACCACCGCGCTGTCGTTGGGTCAGGCGCCGGTGAGGTGCTTGATGGCGTCCAGGGCCTGGCGGGGGGAGGTGACGGTGTCGTGGCGCGGGGCGCCCTTGCCGCCGCTGCGGGGCTTGCCCGGGCGGGGTGAGCCGCCGCCCTGGTTCTCGTCGTCGGTCTCGGGGCCGAACTCGCCGGGCCGGGGGGGCTCGTTCTGCCAGTCGAACCACAGGCCGCGTGCGTCGAGTTCGGCGATCTCGTGGTCGGTGAGCCGGGTGATCGTCTCGGGGAAGAGGTGGTCGACGGGCTCGGCGAAGTTGATGTAGAGGGTGCGCAGGACTTCGGGCTTGCGGCTCTCGACGATCCAGCCGACGCCGCCGGTGTTGGAGTCGTTGGGGGGCTCCGGCTCGCCGCGCATGATCCGGTCGATGCGCCCCTCCTCCGCCTTGGAGAAGCTGCGGGGCAGCGGGTCGGGGATGTCCTCACTCGCGATGCCGAGCTCGCGGAACACCGTGGTGATCTTCTTCGGCGCCACCTTCAGCACGACCGGGATGCAGTTCTCGCACAGGTTCTCGCGCAGCAGCTGCGTGAAGCCGTCCTGCACGAAAAAGCTCTGACCGGCGATCTTCTCGCCGATGGCGTACTTGCGGCCCTTGACGGAGATCTCCTCCGCACCGTCCATGATCGCCGGGCCGTAGGTGCCCTCCCGGGCGGCGGTCAGGAACTCGTCCCAGTACACGGACAGCGGCGCGTACGGGCAGCCGGGCAGCCGGGGGTCCCAGTCGTGCAGCCGGCCGTCGGCCCACGGCATCGCGGAGCGGATCTCCATGAGCGCGAGCGCCGCCCGCATGGCCCGGACCATGTACAGCTCGCCGGTGCCCTGGCGGTCGACGAACCGGCCGAGGGTGGTGGTCTTCTCGTCCGGGGCCTGCGAGGCGAGCCACACGACGGCGCCGTAGTTCGCGTCGGCGCAGACGAACAGCGCCATCAGCTGGGTCTTGCCGCCGCCTGACGGGGCGACCAGGAGGCCGTGGGCCGCGCCCCGGTCGGTGTGGACGCGGTTGCGGGCCGGCTGGCCGCTGGGCAGGTAGCCCACGACCCAGCGTCCCTCGGCGTCGGGGGTGAGCAGGTCCCGGGTGGCCGGGTACACCGTGGCGAGCGGTGAGGAGTCCCACACCGACACCAGGATGTCCGAGCCGGCCGTGGTGACGAACACCCGGCCGTCCTCGGAGGAGACCTCCATCGCCTTGCACAGGGCGACCTGGTCGATCCGCGGCTCGGGCACCCCGTCGGGCAGGTGCGCCGTCCAGTAGGTCACGCCCCGCTGATCGTTGCGGACCTTGCGGACGAACACCGACCCGGGGATGCCCTTGGTCCCGATCGTGTCGGCCCACCGCTCGTGGTCACTCGGCGCGGTGCGCCGGCGCTGGGCCTCGTCGGGGGTCAGGCGCACCTCCAGCCAGCCCGGCCCGCCCTGACGCCCCGCCTGCTGGGTGACGGGGAGCAGGGTGATGACCTCCTTGGCGTCGGTGATGCCGAACGCGGCGGCGATGTCGGCCTCACGCAGGCCGGAGATCGGACGGCCCGGCTCGCAGGCGCGCAGCAGCATCGTCAGGTCGTGCGGCATGCCCGGGTGGCGCGAGGCCTTGACGACGCGGGTGCGTCCCGGGCTGCCGGCGCGCTCCCACAGGGCCCGCACGCCGCGGGTGAAGGCGTCCGCGTCATCGGCGGGCGCCGGCGCCTGGGGGGCGGCGGCGAGCCGCGGGACGGGGGCGGGGGCGGTGATGGCGCGGCGCACCCGGCGCCGGGCGCCGCGCGACAGCGGCAGCACCGTCCAGCCGGCCGCCAGCCATCCGGCGGCCATCAGCGCGTCCCAGCCCCAGCCCGGGGTGGACTTGGCGGCGAGGTCGAGGGCGGCGGCCAGGGTGAGCGGGGACAGGCGCACCAGCCGGCGCCCTGCACCGTCCCCCTTGCCGAGGGCGTGCAGGGAGGCGGCGCCGCCGGCCACGCCGGCGAGCACGATGACGGTGCTGACCGGCCCCTGGGGGTCGAGGTTGGGGGCCGCGGCGAGGACCGGCGCGGCCAGCGTGTACGCGATGCGCTCCAGAGCGACGCTGCGGGGAAGGGACACGGGCTTTTCTCCTGGGGGGGAAGGCGAAGGGCGGCCCCGCCGGGTCGGCGGGACCGCCCTTCGAAACGGGGGGCCGGGGTGAGAAACAGGGGCTCGGACGAAGCCGGCCCCGAGGGACCGCCCGAGGGACCGCCCGAGGGCGGACCGGGGGCGGGCCGGGGCCGGTCCCGGGGCGGGCCGGGGCCGGGGGCGTTCAGTGGGCGAAAAAAGCTGGCTTGGGGGTGCGCTCGCGCCGCCCGGAGCGGACCTCGTCCAACCCCCCGTACAACGCCGAGTGCGCGGCGCGCGTCTCGTGGGCCAGCGCCGCGACCCCCTGGGCGGTCTCCTGCAACGCGCGGATCTCGACGATGGCGCCGCCCAGGGCGAGCGACACCATGTTCGTCATCTCGACGAACTTCTCGTCGAGCTCGGCGTACGCGATCTGCTCGGCCAGCTGGAGGGTCCGGTCCCCGTTCGCGCGCATCCGGCGCTGCAACGCCTCCAGCTCCGTCGCGGCGCCGTCCATCGCCGTGCCCAACGTCTTGAGCTTGTGCTGGACCGCCTTGAAACGGTTGTCACCGTCCGTCGGCGCCACCGCCCGCTCCGGCCGCCCGTCGAGTTCACTCATCAGCGTTCCTCCCTGCCTTCTGCTAGTCGTGGTGGGCGGCGGAGGAGGCCTCGGTGAGACCCGCCTCGTCCATCGCGTCGATGTCCGCCCGGTAGACGCGGGCCACCGCGACGGCCGCCACCGTCGCGGCCTCCCCCGCCAGCTCGCACTCCTCCGCGCACCGCTGCGCCTGGATCTTCATCTCGGCCGCGGCGTCCGCCAGATCCACGATCTGGTCGGTGACCCGCGTGGCGATGTTGTGGTCGGCGACCAGATCGGCCGCCATCTCCCGCAGCGCGTCCGCGACCAGGCCCAAGGCCGTCGCCAGCTCCTGCGCCTGGTCCTTGTCGATACCGGCGGCGAGCGCGATGTTCGCGATGTCCACCAGGTACTCGTCGAACGTGATGTCGGTGCGGTGCTGCGCGGGCATCGTGCGCTGCTCCGGCACGTGCGCGGGCTGCGCGGTGGTCACGGTGTCCTCCTGGGGATCGGGTCTGGTGGTGCCGGGCCGCCGGGTGTGGGGCTCGGGGGCGCGGGGCAGAGCCTGCGGCTCGACGATCACCGCGTCCGCGATGTCCGCGTCCGCCGCGCCGCCGGGCGGCGCCGTCCCCGGCCCGGGACGGTCGGTACGGAACGAGGACACGAACACCGGCCCGGCCGGCCCCTCCTTCGCGAGCCGGGCCTCTTCGGCCGCCTTCGCCTTCTCCGCCTCCCGTGCTTCCTTCGCGAGCCGCGCCGCCTCCGCGGCCCGGGCCTTCTCGGCTTCCTTCGCGAGTCGCGCCTCCTCAGCCGCCCGGGCCTTCTCCGCCGCCCGGGCTTCCTTCTCCAGCCGGGCCTCTTCCGCCGCCCGGGCCTTCTCCGTCTCCTTCTCCTCGGCGACCTTCGCCTTCTCCGCCTTCTCGGCTTCCTTCGCGAGCCGGGCCTCTTCGGCCGCCTTCGCCTTCTCCGCCTCCCGGGCCTCCTTCTCCAGCTGGGCCTCCTCGGCGGCCCGGGCCTTCTCTGCCTCCTTCTCCTCGGCGGCCTTCGCCTTCTCCTCCTCCCGGGCTTCCTTCGCGAGCCGGGCCTCCTCGGCAGCCTTCGCCTTCTCCGCCTCCTTCTCCTCGGCCGCCTTCGCCTTCTCCGCCTCCTTCTCCTCGGCGGCCTTCGCCTTCTCCGTGTCCTTCGCGGCCTTCGCCGTGTCCTTGGCCAGGTCGGCCTTCGGGTCATCGGCGCCGACGGCCTTCTCGCGCTCCTTCCTCCGCTCGGCCTTCTCGGCGTCCTTCGCGGCCTTGCGGCGCTTGTCCCAGCGGTGCCGGGCCTGCTGCGCGACCGCCGCACCGAGGGTGGTGCGCTCCGGATCGGCCGCCGCGGCCTCCTTCTTCGCCTTGCGCTCGGCTGCGCGCTCGGCCTTCTTCGCGCGGCGGTCCTGCCATTGGGCCTGCCGTCGCTCGCGGGCCTGGTCACGGTCCTTGGAACGGTCGGTGAGGCCGGCGGCCTGGGTGGTGGCGCGCCGCTGCTGCTGCGCGGCCTGGCGGGCGGCGGCCCGCTCACCGCGGCCCCCGGACCGCTCCGCGGCCGGGCCGGAGCCGCCCGCTTTCGGCTTCCCGGCGCCCGAAGAGTCCGGGCCGCCCAGGCCGTTCTGACGGCCCTTGGGACCGGCGCCGGTCTCCTTGCCCGGGCCCGGCTTCTCCCGGCCGCCAGCAGGGGCCCCAGAGCCCTTCCCGGCCCCGGTGTCCCGGCCCTTGAGGCCGGGGGTGGAGCCGGTGTCCCGGCCCTTGAGCCCGGGGGTGGAGCCGGTGTCCTTGCCCTTGAGCCCGGGGGACTGGTTCGTCCCGCCGGTGCCGCCGGAGCGGCCGGCCGGGCCGGGTCCGGAGGGCGAGGGCCGGCTGCGCCCGCCGTCGGCACCGGGGCCTGACGACTTGCCCGCGGCCTTCGCGGCGGCGGCCTCGGACTTGCCGTGCGCCGCCGCCCGCTCCGTCTGGGCCTTCACCTGGGCCTCGCGCAACTTGCCCTGCTGCCCGAGCAGACCGATCTCTCGGTCCGTTTGCGCTTCGAGCCGCGCGATCTGCTGCGCGATCTCGGCCTCACGGAGCGGGGATTCCGTATCCATTCGCCGCTGCCCCATCGCGATGCGGTGGTCCAGCCAGTCACCGAGCCGGTCGGCGAGCGAACGCTGGACGACGTAGTCGCCGCCCCCGAATTCGCCGCCTTCGTATTCGGCATTCCCGATTTCACCGGAATCGGAATGGACGGCGGTGGCCGCATTCCTGTGGGCCGCCAATACGGCCGCCGGTTCCATCGGCGCCGGAATGACCGGAACGGCCGGGAGTTCCATTGTCCTTTCCTCCGGCCTTTCCGGCGGGGCCGGTGAATGCGCCTCCTCCTCGGCCACGGCGTCGCGGTAGGACGCGATCGGCGGCGGCACGTACGAGGGATCACCCGCGCCGGGGAACGTCAGCACCCTCCCGCCGGCGCCGTCGTCATCGTCGTCGGACACGTCATCTCCATTCGTTGCAGGGGGTTGACAGACAGTGGCCTCTTGTGTGCACGCGTGTGCACGGGCACGTGTGCACGCGATACGCGCGCGAGGCCCCGCCGGCGCCCGGCGGGGCCTCGTCGGTCACGGATCGTCACGCGCCCGGGGTGCGGTCCACGACGTCCTGCGCGTACCGCAGGAGGTCGCCCCACAGCCGCTCGTCGCCCGCCGCCCGCTTGCGCATCGCCTCCCGGAAGAGGCGGAGCACCAGCGCGAAGCCGGCCCACGTGTCCGTGCGGCCGAACTTCACTTCCTTGCTGATCTGCGAGCGGGTGACGCGGAGCCAGAATTCCATCGCGCCCTGCTCGCCGCGGGATTCGCGGGCTTTCGCTTCCTCGTCGATATACCAGTCGCGCCGGGATTCCGCTCGGCGTTCGGCACTGGTGAGGGGCCGCGTCACGCCGACCGCCTGTCACCCAGGTCGTAAATCGACGCGGGAGCAGCATATCCCGAATCCGGGCCGCCGGGAACCCCCTTTCCGATTTCCGGGGCGGGCGCGGCGGTCGGGCGGTTCTTCTTCTGCGCCTTGGCCTGGGCCTTTTCCTTTCGCTTTCCGGGGAGGGAATTCACGTCGTCGGCGTGGGCGCGGCGCTTGAACGTGGTCTTCTCCAGGCCCTGGGTGAGGGCCTGGACGTGGCTGAGGACGTCCTTGAGGGCCCGCTCCACCGGCAGGGCGCGCAGCCGGGCGTGGTAGAAACGGTCGCCCTCCACGTGGGTGGCGCGCAGGTGGACGCGGGTCTCGTCGCGCAGGGTCTCCAGGTTGGTGGCGATGCCGAGCAGGACCAGCTGGATGCTGGCGAGGTAGGCGGCGAACGCCTCCGGGCTCTGCGCGATGCCGCGCAGCGGCGCGGTGACGTCCTCGGTGTCGTGGGGGTTCATGCGGTCCTCCAGGGACGGTCTCGGACCGGCCGGGGTGGCCGGGGTGGCCGGGTCGGTACGTGTCGGCCGGACGGCCGTGACCGCCCCCGCACCCACCCCGGTTCGGGGTGGTCGGGGACGGCTACGAACAGCCGGACGCGGACGGGCGGGGGTCAGCGGCGGCGCAGCCGGGGGTGGCACCACCAGCAGTCGGGGCCGTGGTCGTGCTCGGTGCGGGCGTGGACCACCAGGAGAGGGGTCGCGACCACGCAGGCGATGGCCAGCAGGACCAGGACCAGGCCGATCAGGTAGGCGGTGACGCTCAACAGAGGGCTCCTTCGTGGGGCGGGTTCCGGCCGGGGCGGCCGGGTCGGTACGTGTCGGCCGGACGGCCGTGGCCGCCTCCGCACCCGCCCCGGTTCGGGGTGGTCGGGGACGGCTACGGGCAGCCGGACGCGGATGGTGCTGTGACGTGCCGTTCGCCCCGCCAGGGGCGGGTCAGGTGGTTGGATGGAGGCCCGGACGGGGGCGGTTTGGTCGCCCCCGTCCGGGCCTGTGTCCGCTCACTCCTGGGCGCCGGCCCCGGCGGTGCCCGGCTCGTGCGTCGCGGTGGCCGGTGTGTCGAGCAGGCCCTCGGCGAGGATCGTTCGGGCGCGCTTGTGGCGGTCCTGCGCCGTGGTGTGCGTGAGCTTCAGCGCCGTCTCGACGTAACTGATCGTGACGGCCTTCTCGCCGTGGTCGCGCATGAGCTGCGCGACGGTGTACGCCTCGCGCTCCTGCGGTGTACGGCGGGCCCGGCCCTGGGCTACGGCCGCCGCTTCCAGAGCCTCGTCCAGGAGGCGCTTGTGCTCGGCCGCCTCGGCGCCGGCGCGAGCCGCGGCGGCCTCGTTCTCCTGCGTGATCCGCTTGGCCTCGCTCTGCTGTACGAGCGCCTTGGCCTGCTGTACGGCCGCCGCCGTCTCGGCTTCGGCCGCCTGCGCCAGCCGTACGGCCGTCTCCCTCTTGAGGTCGGCGGCGGCCTGGTCGGCCTCCGCCCGGCCCCGGTGGATCCGGGACAGCTCGGCGTCGCGCTCGGCCGCCTCACGGGCGATCGCGTCACGCGCCTCGGCCACCGTACGGGCGCTCTCCAGCTCCGCGAGGCGGGCCGCCTCCGCCGCCTCGCGTGTGAACGCGTCCTGCTCCGTCTGCCACCTGAGCTGGGCTTCGGCTTCCTTGCGGCGGATCTCGGCGGCCTCCGCCTCGGCGGCGGCGGCGACCTTCTCTGCCTGGGCGAGGGCCTCGGCTTCCAGGCGCCGGGTCTCGGCCGTAGCCCTGGCCTCCTCGATCCGTACGGCCGCCTCCGCCGCCCGTACGACCGCGTCGGCGGCCGTACGGGCCTGCGCCTGCGCCGTCGTGCGCTCGGCCTCCGCGAGCAGGCGCTGCGCCTCGGCCCGGGCCCTGGCGGCGTCGATGGCGGCCTGGCGCTGGACCGCCCGGAGGGCTTCCGTAGCCGCTTCCTCCTCCACCTGTAGGGCCAGCGCCCGCGCCCGTACACCCGCCTCGTGGACCCGTACGGCGTCGGCGGCGTCCTCGACCGCGGGCCGGTCCAGCGCCTCCTGCACGGTGATGCCCCACCGGGCGAGGCCGACCGGCAGCAGCTCGTCCGCCGTCGCCGCCGTACGCCACTTCTTCCCGTGACGCTGCGTGAGGCGCTTGACGTACACCTTGCGCTGGCGGTGTAGCTCCAGCGCCTCGCGGTAGGTCAGGTCCCACAGGGACATCTGACGGGTGATGACGGCGGTGCCGTACGGCTGGAGGATCCAGCGGCGTACCGGCACCGTGTCGCGCGCGGTGCCCTTCAGCTTGGCGATGTGCGCGCCGTACAGGTGGGCGGCGTACTCGGTGAAGCCGACCCACACGATGACGACACCGGCATGGCTGACCTTGCCGCCGACGTTCGCGCCGGTGTTCCAGTTCAGCCAGATCGTGAGTGCGGTCAGGCCGACCGGCAACAGCCGCACCCACGCGGCCGGCCGCTCGAAGCGAATCAGCAGCAGGTGTCCGAGGCCGTAGGCGATGATGCTGACGTCGACCGCGACGGGCAGCATCCACGCGTGCTCCGCCCAGCCCCAATCCAGGCGCGCCTTGTCCGCGACCGCCCGGTAGGACGACGCCAGCCCGATGCCGGCCATCGCCACACCGAGCAGCAGCACCAGGGCCAGCATCACCTGCTCCCAGCCCGCCAGCTCGATGCGCACCACCGGTGTCCCGGCGGCGCCGGCCTCCTCCCGCGCCGCTGCGGCGTGGGGCCGCGGGTCCTGGGCGGTGCCGCGGTCCCGGACCGGCTTCCGCAGCGGCCCCGGAACGGAACCGGCGCCGTGCGGCGCAGCCGGGCCGGTGACCGGCGGGCTCTCGTGCGTCGTGCTCATGTGGATCCGTCCTCTCGGGGAAGCGTCCGGGGTCAGGCCGGCCGGTCGACGCGCGGGGCGCGGTAGTTGATGCGGTCACCGCCGAGCAGCCCCAGCAGAGCGGCCAGGCTCGCCACCGGGTTCAGGTCCCGGAGGCCGCTGTGGCTGTCGAGCAGGCAGATCCGCTCGGACTCGGCGAAGTGGCCGGCACGGACGGTGCGGAGCCGGGTGCGGCCGGGGTGGTAGTGCAGCCACCGGCCGTCGCCGAGGTAGTGGACGGCACTGCCGTCCGGGTAGCCGGTCCACCGCTCCGGGAGCGCCAGCCCGAGCGTGTTCTGCGCGTCGAAGTCGCGCTCGGAGAAGTCGGCGGCCCGGCAGACGGCCTCGTCGCGGACCCCGGTGTCGACGTGGCGCAGGACGGCGGCCAGGTCGCCGTCGACGGGCGGCTGCGGCGGCTCCCAGCCGGCGGCCTGCGCGGCGAGGATGGTGGCGGCGGCCTCCAGCTCGCCCTCGACGTCGAGCAGACGACGCCGGGTGGCGGTCCAGGTGGTGGTGCGGATCAGACGGAACACGTGGTCCTCCTCGTGGTTGTGGCGGGGTGCGTCGGGCACCGTCGAACGCCGCCGCGCCCCGGACCCCGGTGGTGCGGGGGCGGGGCGCGGCGGCGAGCGACAGCGTCCGGCGTCAGATCCGGTTGGGCTGGACGTCGAAGAACATGACGTTCGAGCCGGCGAGCTGCGGGGCGGCGCGGATCATCTCCGCCATCACCCACTGGTAGAGGTCGTAGCGGGTCGCGCCGGCGCCCGGCGTGCACGTGCCCGAGAGGGAGCGGACGGCGTAGCCGCCGCCGTCCATCGGCTTCTGGAGCGTCATCACGTAGTGGTGGGTGCCGTGGTGGGTGCCCTGCGACGGCGCGGCGCCGACGGGCACCTGGGCGGAGGCGGTGTTCTGGTCCATCGGGTTCTCCTCCTCGAAAAGGGGCGGGAGTGGTCAGCGGGGTGCGCGGGCGGCCCGGCTCCCCGAGGGCCAGCTCGGCGGCGATCTCCTCGGACAGCGCCCGTTCGACGCGCAGTGCCTCGGCCACCCCGTCCAGACCGGCCGCCAGGCCCGTTCCAC